>JAFWXB010000138.1 GCA_017523185.1 Lachnospiraceae bacterium
ACGCTTGCATCAATACTTTTAATTGCTTTAAAAATTCACTTTCATCAAATGGAATCGGACATCCAATATGTATTAATTCATTTTTTGTTTTCTTAATGCCTTCTTCTGCCATTAGTTTTTCTTCATATAGTTTTTCACCTGGGCGAAGTCCACTATATTCCACCATAATATCTACATCTGGCTTAAACCCTGACAATTTGATTAAGTTTCTTGCTAAAGTATCAATTTTTACCGGTGAACCCATATCTAATACGAAAATTTCTCCACCTTTTGCAAATGTTCCTGCTTGAAGTACCAAAGATACAGCTTCCGGAATTGTCATAAAATAACGAATAATATCCGGATGTGTAACCGTAACCGGTCCACCGTTTGCGATTTGTTTCTTAAAAAGTGGAATTACGGAACCATTACTTCCTAATACATTTCCAAAACGTACTGCCACAAACTCTGTACACGCTTTTTGACCTGCTCCATACGGAATATGACCACCTAAGTTAATATCCCATACCATTTCACTTTCTCTTGGCATATGTTCATATAAAGCCGGAAGTTCGGATTCACGACCTTCTTTTATCATTCGGTCAAATGACTGAATAATCATTTCACAAAGACGTTTACTTGCTCCCATGATATTTGTTGGATTTACTGCTTTGTCCGTACTAATTAATACAAAGCGTTTACATCCATTTGCCATTGCTGCATAAGCTGTTTTATATGTACCAATCGCATTATTTTTAATGGATTCACATGGACTTGTTTCCATAAGTGGTACATGTTTATGTGCTGCTGCATGATATACTACATCTGGTTTATATATTTCAAACACTTTCATAATCTTTCTGCTATCACGAACAGAGCCGATTAATACGACAAGATTCAAATTTTTGTATTTTTCTTTTAATTCCTGCTCAATATCATAAGCATTGTTTTCATATACATCAAAAATAATCAATTGTTTTGGATTATGTCCTGCAATCTGTCTGCAAAGTTCACTACCAATTGAACCACCACCACCTGTAACAAGAATGGTTTTTCCACTAATAAAATCAAAGATTTCTTCCATATTTACTTTAATTGGTTCACGACCAAGTAAATCTTCTACGTCTACATCTTTCATTTCTTTGATAGTGACATTTCCTGTTGCAAACTGATACATACTTGGAAGATTTTTAAGTTCACAACCTGTTTCTTTACAGATTTCAATAATTTCTTTCTTCGTTTGTACACTTGCTCCCGGAATTGCTATGTAAATCTTATCAATATCATATTTTTTTACATTCTCAACAATGGTATCTCTGCCACCTACAACCGGAATTCCATCTACAAAACGATTCCATTTATTTGGATTGTCATCAATAATACATTCAATACGTTCTTTTACTTCTTTTGCATGATATAAATCACGCAAAATCATTTGTCCTGCTGAACCTGCCCCAATTAACATGATGCGTTTTGCACGTTTTTCTTTTACGCTTTTTTCACGAGCATTTCGTTCTAATAGAACAAAACGATAGGAAAAACGAACACCTATAATTAAAACACATTGAATAACTGCACCAAATATATAATAGGAAATTGGCATTCTTTCAAATAGAATAGTAATTCCTATTGCATGAAATATTGCTGTTACTACGCTTGAAGCAAGTGTTCTTGCTAATTCTGTATAACTCGCAAAACGCCAAATACTATGATATAAACGAAAACGATAAAACAAAAAAACACTAAATATGATATAAATAGGCAAAAACTTTAAATAAGATATTAGATAATGGCTTGGTATTGTACTATAACGACAATCAAAACGAATCCAAAGTGCTAAAAAATATGCTGCACTTACAGCCAAAATGTCATAAATTATCATATAAAATGCAATCATATGCCAATGTTCTTTGTGAAATTTATTCTTCATTTTTTCCACAGATGCATTTTGTTTCATTTATTTCTCTCCTGTTTTTTAGATTTCTTCTTTTTATACTATGTCTTCTTTCTTTTATATCTCATAATACCAAATAGCCGATTCTGATTTTTCCTATATTATCATATTTCTTGTATAAAAATACTTATACGAAATAAATAGTTATCATCTGTTTTTATCACTTACTTATAATCCTATCTTCCAAAGTCTCTTTTATTATTACACTTTTTAGAATTTTGATTATTTTCTGTTCAATTTTCAGCGACTAAATGATTTATAATTCATATATATTTTGCAATAGACATCATATCATAGAATCATATCCATTACAAAATGTATATTTAAAAAAACATTTTAATTGTTATATTTTATATTTGAGGATAGATATTTATAAAATATCTATCCCTTTCTTAAAATAATGTGTTTCAAACACTACTTACTCTTGTGTTACTTCTTCCAATGCTG
>JAFWXB010000139.1 GCA_017523185.1 Lachnospiraceae bacterium
CATTTCTGCTCAAACAAACTTACTTGCATTAAATGCTTCTATTGAAGCTGCTCGTGCCGGAGAAGCCGGTCGTGGTTTTACTGTTGTTGCTGATGAAATTCGTTCTCTTGCAGAAGAAACACAAAAACTTACAAATAAAATGGGGGAATTTGTTGAAGGTATTCGCAAAGCCTCTCATAAAACAAATCAAAGTACGGAAAATACAATTGAAGTTTTAAATACAATGACAGAAAAAATTGTAACCGTATGGCAATTAAATGATAAAAATCAACAACACTTAGCAAAAGTAAATGATAATATCAGTTCTCTTGCTGCCGTTAGTGAAGAAATCAGCAGTTCTATGGCACAAATGGAATCCCAGGCAGAACGTATTGAAGAACAATGCATTGAATTAAAAACGGATACACACAATATGCGTGATACCACAAAAGGATTAGAACAGATTACAGCTCCACTTGGAAAAATTGAACAAACATTAGATTATGCTGCAAAAATTATGGGTGGAATGACAAAAGACCCATTCTATGACTTAGAAAATCGTGAATTTATTAAATATGTTGAAAATGCAATTACTGCCCACGAAACATGGCT
Source organism: Lachnospiraceae bacterium (assembly GCA_017523185.1). The sequence continues at coordinate 592 of JAFWXB010000139.1, forward strand.
TACAAAATTAAAAGAAATGGTAACTACAAAATCAGTTCTTCCATTACAGCTTGATTCTAAAAAATGTGGTTTTGGACATTTTTATTATGCAATTACTCCAAAAAATCCGGAACTCGTTGCAATTTGGAAACCAATGGAAGAAAAACACAAAAAATTCCACAGTTTTGGTTCAGATGCCATGAAAGCATTATTTGCAGAAGACTATACAAAAGCTGAACAAATTTATCAAAATGCTGAACAATATTCCAAAGATTTAATTTCTGATATGAAACGCTTAATTCAAGTTTTATCGAAATAACATAAAAAAGGATTGTCGAAGAATAAAAAATTTTGTATATATTTTTCATTTCCAAACAATCCTTTTTTATTATTTAAAAGAACATATGTTTATATTGTATAAACTATTTTACTTCTACTGTTTGCGTTGCTTATCTTACAAAAACAACCTATTTGAAGAATTTTCATTATCAAACTATTCTAATTCTAACGCTTGTATTGCTTGTCCTACTCTATCTGCCTGATAATTATAGGTACGCTTTATAAAACTTAACAAACTTTCGCCTTTTTCATCTAAGTCTAATGTAGAAACATCTCCTACAATTTTTCCCTTTTGAAGCAAAATAGCTCGCCCTATAAAATCCGAAACTTCTTCTATAAGATGCGTCGATAATATTACCGTTTCCTGTTCTGTTAAAATACCAAGCAATACCTTATAAAAATCTTCTCGATTAAATATATCATTTCCTGCAAATGGCTCGTCCATTAAAATATATTCTGCGCCTTGACACAATGCCATAATTACTTCAAACTGATTTTTCTGTCCCATAGAAAAACTGCGAAGTGGCTTATGCATAGGAAGTTCAAAAAAATCCATCAATGCCAAAAAGCGTTTTTCAGAAAATTTAGGAAAATGTTCTTGATAAAAATCTCTATGTGCTTTCGGCGAAAAATTAGGGATAAAAGAATGTTCACTTGTTGCAAACGAAATTTTGGCAATATTTTTTGTTGTAATTGCTTCTCCATCTAAAAAAATATCTCCTTGATACGCATGAAAGCCTAAGATACATTTCATCAATGTCGTTTTTCCTGCTCCATTTTCTCCAAATAAACCAACTATTTCTCCTCTTGGCAGTTTAAGCTCTATATGTTCTAATGCTTTTGTTTTTCCATACGATTTACTTACATCTCTAATTTGTAACATAAACATCTCCCCTTTTTTATGTATTTTACAGAATGTCAAACAGAATTTCTTTTCCATGATTTAGTTATAGTATTATCCTATTTTCTTCACAGTATATGAATACATTTATAATCATATAATCATTATAAAAAATATTTTTAATATTTGTTTTATCATAGTTACTACATTTTATATAGATGATTCATTTTTTAATTTCTTTTCCCTAGAATATAATTGCCTACATACAATTATAACAATTCCAATTACAAATTCTATTACGATTGCATCTATATAATAATTCCCCATATCAGATGAAAAAAATATACTTATTACTGCAAATAACAAAATTACTTCTATTCCAAATTTTCCCATACGTTGTTTATACGGAAAGATAGCTGAAAGAATACCTAATCCAAATATCCCTATTATCAATTTGCCCCACTTTAACCATTCTTCCATTGGAAATAAATTATGTAAAAAATTATTTCTATAAAATGCAAAAACAATTGTTTGATTTGTTGTTCCTATAGCATGATTTTTATAATAACTGCATAATGCATATACGACTATCATTTGTACACACCATAACAACAAATAGCATAAGATATTATAGACAGCTTGCAAGCAAACAATTTGTTTTTCTTTTATTTGTAATCTCTGTAATGTATATCCTTGATGACTTCCAAAATGACACCCTGTCATACAACAACTTATTGTAACAAATGCCATTGCGATTAAAAATATCCATACCATATGACTATTTTCAACTGCTAATTCCAAATTGATAATCGGATATTCTTGAAACTCTAAAAGCATTTCTTGTGTTTCTTCTGTACTAGTAAAAGAAAACAATTCTAAATCTGAATCCGTTCCAACACATACACCTTTTTGTGTAAGCATTTTATTAACTGCATTTAAAAATAAATAAATCTCTACCAAAACCATTCCTATAATGATAGTTAGTATTTGAAAAAAAGAATGTCTTACTATCATGCCAAATACAGATGTATATTTCTTCATAAATAAGCTCCTTTCTGTTGGTATAGGTAAAAACTACTATCCCTCCCAACAATTATCAATTAACATATGTGCTCCTTCTCTTGTAATTCCCATTTGTTTTAATGCATAAATAACTTTTTTTGCATCTTCTTCTAATAACTCATTTCTAATTTCTTTTAATTTTTGTTCTGTTACTACAACACAACTTTTTGCCCCTGTTCTCGATTGTATCAATCCCTCGTCCTCTAATAATTTATATGCTTTTTGTACAGTATTTGGATTAATTCCTAATAATGCCGACAACATACGTCTTGACGGAAGTTCCTCTCCATCCTGAATATTTCCTGCTATGATTCCTCGCTTAATATAAAGTAATATTTGTAAATAAATAGAAATCCCATCTTGCATAAAAAAGTCTTTAAATGAAACCATCGCTTTCAGTTCCTTTCTAAATAACGTATTATCACTTTGTTATTCCACTACCTGCTTATCAATCTTCCTTTAATAAAATGCACTCTAATTAAATTGGCAAGCACTCATACGGTGTACATAGGAAATACACTCCGTAATATACGAACCTTAAAACTATCATTGTTATCATTCCAATTATAATCGCAATCACAGGCAATAACAAACATCTTTTATGAAATTCCCACTTATTTGGCAAACGTCGCATAAAATAAATCAATTTACTTCCCTGAAAATGATATATATAATGATATATTATAATGCCTATCATACATAGTATATAAATCCAAAACCCATGAAAACACCCCTTCGAAACTTCTCCAAATCTACAAATAACTGCATTTTTTATCAAATACTTATTTCCTGCATATATTTCATAAAGTGCATTTTTTGCCTGCATATACTGAAAAAAAAAGGAAAAACTATATAATACAGCTAACAATATTCCGGATACCATTATCTTAACTTCTCTTATAACAGAAATTCCGGGTGGTACATATTTTTCTAATAAAATTTTTTCCATATTTTCCCTCTTTCTATATACTATTATAAAAAAATAATTTCCTGCATATTTTCTTTACAATTTATAAAATACGATTTGTAATTCTATCTTAACGTAAGTCGAATCATTATAATTTTTATTCCCAATTTACCTCTAGTTCTTTCAGATTACATAAAAATCCATATTCGTCACTTATTCCTGTATCCAAACTATTTTCATATGTTCCATAATAAATCATTCCTGTTTTATCATAGACAGTTAAAAATGTTCCACACAAACTATTATAATCAAATGTATCCATCAATTCTCCACACATCAAAAGCTTTGTTCCATTCCAATCAAATGCATAACCACCATTGAATGATTCTGTCGGTTGTGGCTTTCCTTCTTCTGCAATATCAATCGAAAATTCATATGTATATGTTCCTTCTTTATCAAAAGAAATAAGTGCTGCTTCTTCCCACGCATACTGTGCCACTAAAAAATCATCATATATCCAATAACACCTTGTAACATCTTCCGAATTATATGATGCATAAGCAAATTTTTGTCGCATTTCCATAGAATCTATATCTAAAACCGTTAAATAACAATGTTCTTCATCTTCTGTAAAAAGCAATAAACTGTTATCCTTTTCATTGACAACCATATGAACAACACTTTCTGTCACTTCTAACGGATATACCATCTGGAAACTCTGCGTATCTACTCTTTGTGTTTCTGTATTATAGGAAAATGCATATATTCCATAACCCCCATGGATTAAACTTGTATCTACTATATTTCCATGTGTTGTACGATTATCAAATGAAAAATAACAAGTTCCATTTGTATAAACAGATGATAAAAACATATCAAATGCATCTTTATCTTCTACACCATTTAAACCACTTGTACCACTTTTATTTCCTACTATCTTTCCAATATGTACTTCATACATTTGTTCACTTAATACAGGAATTTTTAAAAACTTATGAAATGCTTCATATACCACTTCATAATGTTCTAACTGTTCTCGAAGTTTCGGTGAAAGATTTGTTTGTCCCAATGTTTCTTTTAACTGTTCTTTTGATAAAGAAAAATGAACTTTTTTAGGAAAATAGAGAGAAATTTTAAATTGATAATATTCCATATAATCTTTTAAATATACAAATGTAGATGCATATTTTCTATTTTCTAAATCCATAAATAAGTTTTGATATTGTTTTTGTAATTCTGAAAGTTCTAAACCTTGTGTTTTTCCTACATTTTCTATATTGTCAATTGCATCTTTTACTTCATTTAAAATAATTTTGGAATCTATATATGCATAAAGTCCATGAATGTACTCTCTACTTGTATATATCGGACTTCCTGAAAATTGATAATCTGTTTTACATTGTGGCATTTGTCCTACACAATATGTCGTATCCCAAAAAATTCTATTCTCATATGTGATATCACTTTCTATTGTAACCCCTTCTACAATAGACTTATCTCCATAAATTACGTTTTCTTGAATCTGTACATTATCTCTTGCTGTAAATAATCCACTTCCAATATAACAGACCCCAATAAGTGTGACGATTACCAATCCTAAAAAGATAATTCTAAATTTTCTCATATTAACGCCCCCTTTTTATAATGTAAGTTTGATAAATGATTAGAAATATATCTAAATGAAAACTTTTGATATATATTTCTCTGTTTTTATATGTAATTTCCATAAAATTTTTTAATTATCAAATTTATATTGATAAAACTTATATCATTTTCTATCTAATATGCAATACTTTACAAATTTTATTATTTTTTATTCAAAGTGTATTATTTATATAATACACTTTCTAACTGTATTATATAAATAATACAGTTGATTGTCAATATATTTTCTATTATTAAATTTATTTCACTATATTTTGAAACAAACTTTAGAAGAATAAAATATAAACCAGTAATGAAATTAATTTTTATTAAGTAATGTGAATTCGACAAATTTTAAAAATAGATACAAAATATTATTTTGTTATCAAAATGAGAATTTTCTCTATTTTTATGTAATATTTTACAAGGTATTGTTAATTATCAAACTCACGTTAAGTATATTTAGACTAATTCTTCACAATATAAAAAAGGAATCTAACAAAATATTGTTAAATTCCTTTTTATATAAGTTTTATTAAAATATACAAGTGAATATTCGCAATTCGCTCCCGCTATTTACTCATAATCAAAAATTATGTTAATGGTTGTACAGGTGGTCTATCCGGGTCAAGAATTTCTTTTGCATCAAATAAATCGGATACATTGTTTTGTGTTCCAATTGCATTATAGTAAATACGATAACCATCTAAGTTACGTCTTCCTTGTCGCATATAATCTTTTCCAAACCATGTACGATATTGATTTGCATCTACATTACAAAATACAGAATATCCTTGTTCTTTTAAAAATTGCACTTTTGCATTACTTTCATCATAATTGCCCCAAGTTCCTAAATCTTGCCCATGTGCAAAAATAATGGTATTTGTTGGTCCGACTAATGGTTCTACATTTTCTCTCCAACGCTTTGTATCAGCCTGAAGACGTTCTAAACTAAGATTTCCAACACTTAAATGTCCCCATGTATGGCTTGCAAATTCCCAACCGTTTGCTTTCATAGCTTCTACAACTTTTTTTGCTTCTGCACGTTCTTTTTCTAAATCAAATTCCGGATGGTCTTCAATCCACTTACGTTTGTCATGGTCTAAATCAGAATCAAGCTGTGTATAACTGATATCTGTACGATATCCTAAAATTCCATTATAACCGGTTAATGCAATAATTCCTTTTGCTCCTTTATAAGAAGCGTCCGGATGTTCTTCAATAAACTTATCCATAAGAGGTACTACGTCATATCCACCAATTAAAGTATTACCTTCAGCATCAATGTATTCATTTACTACATCACCATTTTCATCAATAATTAATTTCGCAGCATAACCATAATTATCATAACTATGATAATAGCTTAAATCATCTAAAGAAAGGACAAATGCTTTTTTGCCTTCCGGTAACATAATAGTTGCCGGTTCAAATACTTCATTGCCATTTTCGTCTGTTGTAATGTTATATAAGTCATGAATACTTATCATAACATACCCTCTGTCATACATTTCTTGTGTAATTTTGTTAAATTCGCTAATCGTTGTCATCCATTGGTTGTTACCAACACATTGTCTGTCATTTGCTTGGTTGCCAAAACATCTTTCAGGGTCTACAACTAATGAATGATAGAAAATATGTGTTACTTCATCAATATTTACAGGAACACATGATGCTTTTGTTGCTTCATACTCACTTATCTTTTCTGTCATATCCGCATATTCTTCATATCCTTCAAATGACTGTAACATTGCGATTGCTCCATCGTAATCATAAGAAGCTGCAAGTCTGTCAGCATCTGTAAGTAATGTTTTTCTTTCTTCTTCTAATCGTTGTGCTTTTTGTGTTTCATTTTCCTGTTCAATTTCAGTTCCTGTTCCTACTGCAGAACCACCTGTGTTTGTGCTACCTGATTTTTTCACAATTGCAGAAATTCCAATTATTGCTACAATTGCTACAACAGCTGCTGTGCCATAAATGGCTGCTTTTTTAAGCATTTCGTTTCGTTGTCTTCTCTTCCTTAGTTCTCTCATTTTCACTCTCCAAATGTTTATTACTTTATATAGTGTTGTCTTACTATATAAACAATACTATCAGTTACAATTACTATCATAATACACTTGGAGAAAATAATCAATTTGTATTTTCTTCCTTTATGATTTCTTAAGAATTTTGTCGATAAAATTAGAAATTTTAACGTTTATTTTGTAACATCTTCCCAATAAACAACTGTTAATTAAATACGTTCCATCTGTTTTTACTACTTATCTAAATTTTATTCCACAATAACTCTTTCATATTTTTAAATTTAGCAGATATTTTTATACTGCTGTATTGTTATAAATATTGGAGAGGCGTTTTATAAAACACAGCAGTATATCGACTATTCTACTACAAACAATCTTCCGGAAAATGGAGCTAAATCTACTGTCAAATATCCATTATTTACATCATAATTTCTTTCCCATTCCTCACTATTTCCATCAAATCGTTTCCAATCAGTATTGAAAATTTCTTTTAATTTTATTTTTTTATCATTAC
>JAFWXB010000140.1 GCA_017523185.1 Lachnospiraceae bacterium
AGGGGTGTAGTTCATCGGTAGAATAAGAGTCTCCAAAACTCCAGAGGTGGGTTCGATTCCTACCACCCCTGCTTTTAAAGGTGCTGAAATATCAGCATCTTTTTTATTTTAATAAAATCTAAAGTTGATAGAAAGAAGTTAAGGAATTTTAATTATTTATATACTATGATTTTACATATAATGTTAGAGTATGAGTGATAAAAATAACAAAATTTTCACTATGATAAATCGAATAATTATGCTATACTTAAAAAGCATGATGTTTACGAAGAATAGATTATTTAGAACATCAAATAATAGAAATAAGGGAGAAATCAAATATATGAGCGAATTATTTCAACAACTTCAACCACATTTAGATAAGATATATGCGTATCGTACAGCAATGGTTATGCTTAGTTGGGACAATAGTACAATTGCTCCAAAAGAAGCCATTGAATTTACTTCAAAAGCAATTGGAATTTTGTCAGGAGAAGATTATAATGCATTTATTAATAAAGAGGTTGAAGAATTATTAGAAAAGCTTTCAAAGGAAGAAGAGCAAGAAAAACTTTCTTTGTATGAAAAAGCCATTGTAAAAAATATGCAGAAAGAATTTCGAAATTTGAGATTAATTCCGGCAGAAGAATTTCAAGCATTTCAGATGGTGCTTGCAAAAGCATATCCGGTATTGGAACAGGCAAAAAATACAAATAATTATCAATTGTATGCACCGGTTTTGGAAGAAATTATTTCTTATTCAAAAAAGTTTGCGAATTATAAGAAAAAAGAGGGTCAACAGTTATATGATGTATTTTTAGATGAACATGAAGAAGGTTTTACAATGGAAATTTTAGATACGTTTTTTGGAAAACTTCGTGAAAAATTAGTTCCATTAGTAAAAAAAGTATGTAAGAAACCAAATCATATTTCAAATGAATTTTTGCATGAAACATATGATATTGAAACACAGAAAAAATTAAGTCAATTTCTTGCAGAATACATCGGATTTGATTTTAATCGTGGAGTGATGGCAGAAAGTGCACATCCATTTACAACAAATTTGCATAATCATGATGTGCGTATTACGAATCATTATAAAGAAAATAAGCTAGAAGATGCTATTTTTTCTGTAATACATGAAGGGGGTCATGCACTTTATGAAATGGGTATAGATGATGAGATTACAACTACTCCAATTGGTGGTGGTACTTCTATGGGTATGCATGAATCGCAATCACGTTTTTATGAAAATTGTTTAGGTAGAAGTTTGGAATTTTGGAAACTGATTTTTGGAAAAGTAAAAGAATTTTTCCCAAAACAATTAGCAGATATTACATTGGAAGATTTTTACCATGCAATTAATTATTCAACTCCAAGTTTAGTGCGCACGGAAGCTGATGAGCTTACCTATGCCTTTCATGTTATGATTCGTTATGAAATTGAAAAAATGATTTTTAATGGAGAAGTGAATGTTGCTGATTTGCCTAAAGTTTGGAATCAAAAATATGAAGAATATCTTGGTGTAATACCTGATAGTGATACAAGAGGAATTTTGCAAGATATGCATTGGGCTGGTGGAAGTTTTGGATATTTTCCTTCATATGCGTTAGGAAGTGCGATTGCAGCACAATTATTTCATTATATGGAAAGTGTTATGCCAATCAAGGAATATTTGGAACAAGGAAATCTTGTACCAATTCGTGAGTTTTTAAAAGAACATATTCATAAATTTGGTGGAGCGAAAACAACACAAGAATTATTAAAAGAAACAACAGGGGAAGAATTTAATCCGGATTATTATATTGCATATTTAACAGAAAAATATACAAAGTTATATGAACTTTAATAGTTTGAGATTATATTGTAACAGAATCAAGAAAGTCCTTTTATCATCATTTTAAATGCTTGAAGCATTAAGTAAGTGGTGATAAGGGACTTTTTTGTGTTAATAGTTATTTATATAGGTTTGATTTTACTAACAGCTCTTTATAATTTTTTAAAAAATAGTTTTATATTATGTGATTTTCTTTCGATAATAATATTTTTATCTAAAATAGCTAAAAATTATGAATATATTTTAATGTGAGTTCGATAATCAAAATATTTCATAAGAATTGCACATAAAACCATAAAAATATGTTATAAAAATTATATTTTGATAATCAAATTTATGACTTTAATATATTTTTTATCAATTTGTCGAACTCACGTTGTTTTAGTAAAAATGTATTATAAAAAGTTGTAAATTGAATTATAATTATACAATTTACATAAAAAATATCTATAATTTAAATTATGAGCATTTTTGCACACTTATATCTTATAAAATACAATAAAGTACAGGTAGATAAAATTATGAATTATAAAAATGTGTTTAATGAATATCAATTTGATAGGAAAGAATGTATAGAAAACATATTTCTGAATTTAGATATAATTAAAAGTTGTAAACTGATGGTTTATTATCAAACTGATGTTGTTTAAGTTATAATAAAAGAAATATAAAAAATTGACTATACTTAAAAAAATGAGTATACTTAAAATATTAAGTATGTTATACTTAAAATATCAAAAAGAATAGGGAGGCATAATATGAGAGGTGGATAAATTGTATAAGTATTTTTAAGTGTTTTAGAAAAGGAGAAAATATATGAAAAAGAAAATTGGAAAACGTTTTTTTGCAATGTTATTGGTATTTGCAATGTTAGTAGCAATGATTCCGGTTCATTCTGCGAATGCACAAGAAAATGTAGAGATACCAAATAATAATGCTTCACAGGTAGAAGATTTGCAAGAAACAACAGAGACAATGCAAGAATTTTCTGAAATGGAAGAATTACCATTAGAAAATTTGCAAACAGAAGAAACAACAGAAATAATAGAAGATGTGGTTCAAACAGAAGATTTACAAACGGAAAGTTTGCAAGTAGAAGAAACAACAGAAATAATAGAAGATGTGGTTCAAACAGAAGATTTACAAACAGAAAGTTTACAGGTAGAAGAAACAACTCAAGAATCTTCTCAGACAGAAGTAACAGAAAGTTCACAAAATGTGGAAGTTCAAGCAGAACAATATGATATAAATCCACCGGTTATTTCATCTGCTTCTTTAAAAGAACAGGGACAAACACTTCAACAAGGTGAAGAAATTCATTTAGTAATTGATGCAGTAGATTATGATGGAACAATAGACATAAATTCTGTACAAGCTTCATTTCAGTATTCAAATGTTTATGCACCAGATAGAAAAGCAAAGGAATGTACACAGGAAGGAAATGTATATATAGCTACATTTTCTCTGAGTGATAATTGGAGTGGAGAAGCATATATTTCTGAAATATCTATTGCTGATATTGCTGGAAATGTAGGAACAAAAACATTTGAGGAAACAGAATTATGTTTTACTGTAGAAGGTTCAGAAACTCCAGAAATTCCTGAAACTCCGGAACAGCAAGCACCAACAAATGTAGTTTTAAAAGATATTAAATTTTATATTGATGATAAAGAAGTTACAGAGGTAGAGCTTACTGATAACATTACAGCACAATGGGTTGATATGAAAGCTGTGTTAGAAGTAGAAGGTGGAACTTTGGATTCATTTGATATCATTTTAAGTGATAAAAATATTGGTGCATCTTTTCAATCAAATTTCAAGTATAATTCAGAAACAAAGATGTATGAAGCAAGTACACAGTTTTCTATGTCAAGTAAAGAATGTGTTTATAAATTTTACAATCCTACATATTCTTTAAATGGTAAAACAAAAGAGATAACGAATAAATGTGATAGTTCTCTTGCAATTGTAAAAAATATTACAGATAAACAAGCTCCTATTATTAAAGATTTTTATTTTACAGTAAATGGAAATCGAGTAGAGAATGGTTTTAAAGTAACAGAAAATGATACTGCAAAAGTAGTCGTTTCACTGGAAGAAGCGAGTGGAATTATTTATAATTATGTATCATTTGAGACAGCAATATCAAATATTTCAACTTCTTATCATTCAGTATATTTGAATTATAATGAAGAAACTGGCTGTTATGAAGGAAATATTGATATTCAAAATATGTATCCAACAGAATGGTATGTATCAGGAGTAAGTTTTATGGATAGTTATTACAATAAAACTGCTGTGGAAGATGTAAGAGAAATCTATCAAAATTCATTTGTAATAGAAAAAAATGGTACAAGTATATTACCAACATATACATATAATCTACAAGTTCTCTTTAACGTAAATGGTATAGAAGATTTAGTTATTAGAGATGTTCAAACAGAACGTGTGACTACATTGCAGGAAATCTTTCCGGACGGAGTACCAAAAGCACCGGAAAGAGAGGGATATACATTTATAGGTTGGTATTATCTAAATGCAATGGGTGGGGACGCTCAGCTTGTAGATGAAGATGATAAAATTGTAATAAGAAATAAGAGTATTGCATATTTATATGCTGTATATGACAAAATGGAATATGATATTAAAATGATATATTGTGATGAAAATTATAATAGAATAAATTGTAATGCAACAATATATCTTCCATATGATAGTACCTATGGACAATTACAAGAAGCTGTAATGCAAGAAGTAGAAAAGCAATCATTTGTACATAGTACAGATTTAGAATTTGTAGAGTGGGATATGTTACGATGTGAAAACATGGCAAAAAGTATTACTGTTAGTCCAAGTTTTTGGAGTGATACAGAACAAGTGACAGCTGTTTATAAAAATACAGTTGTGCCATTTTCAAAGGTATATTACAATACAGAAGGTATTCAGATTACAGATAGACAAAATGTAATCGTGCCATTAGGAACAACATTTGGTGAAGTATTAGCACAACAAGATTTAGATGATGTGACACATTCAGAAGATTTGAAGTTTACAGAATGGAAAGTAGATGCAGATGATGTTGATACATTTTTAAACAAAGAAGTTCCAGATTGTAGTAGTTATGCAAATTATCGTTCTATGAAAGTAATTGCTCAATATGAAAAACTTCCGGTTACATTTACATTAGGATATATTGATGAAGATGGAAGTCGTTCTTATGAAAAAATGCAAACTTATGTTTCACAAGGAACAACATTTAAAGAAGCATTTGCGACTTTAGATTTAAGCAATTTAAAACATTATGATAAGATGGAATTGGTAGAATGGCAATGCAGTTATGAATATGAGAAAGAAAAATATGAACAAGAAATTACTGCAAATGATACTAATATCAGTATGAGTGCTATTTATGATAATTTAATTGTAGAAGTCTCTTTTACTTATTATAATGAAAACTTAGAAAAGAAATATACAAGTATTCCTGTTATTGTAAAGATGGGTTCTACGTATGCTGATGCTGTAGCACTTGCAGAAAAAGAAATTGTACATTCTTCTAAATTGTCTTTTGAAAAATGGGATAGTTATTATTCAGAAGAACAATGGAATCAACCACTTACCGGAAATTATCAGTATGTAAATGTTTCTGCAAATTATAAAGATAAAGTGGTAGAAGCAAAATTGTATTATTATAATACAAATAACGAAAAAGTAACAGAAGAAAGACAAGTAATTATACCAGCAGGTACAACTTATCAACAGGTATATGATGGATTGGATTTAGAATCTGTACAACATTCTGATTTATATCATTTTACGGAATGGGACTATAGTACATATTCAGATGACATGGAAAATGTAGTAGATGACAATTTTCCAACTGTAAGAGCATATGCAGAGTATGAAAGCTATCCAATTACTTATGAATATTCTTATTTAACAAAAGATAATACTGTAAAAACAGTTTCAAAAGAAGAAGTATTAAAAGCAGGAACAAAAATCTTAGATTTTTATAAGAATTTACAACTTCCGGAAGATGCTTCCGAAAATCAAGTAATTGGTTGGTATGTAATACCAGAGAATTCTTTATATGAAGATTATTATTATGAAGAATCACAAGTATCTTATGATAGTTCATTTTGTAGTGCAGCTGCAAAATATGAAGATGTAATGCCAATGGATATGAAAGTTTTCTTTATTAATGCAAATCAAGAATTAGAAGAATATGAAGAAATTCTTTATATTGATACTGTAGATGTAAGAGCAGAAGGATTTGATAGAGAAGCATTTAAACAGAGTTTAATTCAAAAAGTAGAAGATATGAAATTAACTTCTTCCGAAGAATTTACTTTACAAGAATATGTAAGTTGGTCTTTCTATAGAGGTGGTTATACATTAGGAGAAAATTTCTATGAAATTGGAGAGTTTGATGTAAAAGCAACTTATGATAAGACATTATTAGAAATAGAATATCCGGATAAAACAACAGAAAAAGTAGTTGTAGAGTCTGGTACAATTTATGATAAGTTACCAACTACATATAAAGGATATGAAGTTACATGGTCATTATATAGTTTGGAAAATATAGTGGAAAATATTGGCAATAATAATGAATTTGAAGTGATTAGTCCATATATGAATGCTGTTGCAAAATTCACAGATGATAATATTGTAATTGAACCGGAAGAACCAAGCGAACCGGAACAGCCAAGTGAACCGGAAGAACCAAGCGAACCGGAAGAACCAAGCGAACCGGAACAGCCAAGTGAACCGGAACAGCCAAGTGAACCGGAAGAACCAAGCGAACCGGAACAGCCAAGTGAACCG
>JAFWXB010000141.1 GCA_017523185.1 Lachnospiraceae bacterium
ATATTATTTCTGAGTGCTGGTTTAATTGCGGTGTTGTTATATGGAGCATTGTTAAATTTATTTATAATTTTAATTATTGATATTGTATTATTTTTAATTATTTCAATAATATGGTCACATAAAAATATGGCAACTATATTAAAAGGAGAAAGCTGATGGAGATTATAAAATTAAAAAATATTAATAAAAATTATGGCAATAATATAGTATTTGATAATTATAATTTAACTGTTAAAAAAGGTGAGTATATTTGTATTATGGGTAAAAGTGGTGCTGGTAAGTCAACATTATTAAACATTATTGGCTTATTGGAAGCATTTGATAGCGGAACTTTAGAAATATGCAATATAAATAATCCTAAAATTAATAGTAAAGTTGGTAGAGATTTATTACGATATCATATATCATATTTATTTCAAAACTATGGATTAATTGAAGAACATACAGTAGAAAAGAATATACTTATTGCTACTAAATACATGAAAGATAAGTCAAATATATCTGATAAAATAAGAGAAGTTTTATCAAATGTTGGTTTGGTAGGTTTTGAGAAAAAAAAGGTATATCAATTAAGTGGTGGAGAACAACAACGAGTTGCTCTTGCAAAAATTATGATAAAGCCAAGTGAAATAATATTAGCAGATGAGCCTACTGGAAGTTTAGATTCAGAAAATAAGGAGTTGGTATTATCAATCATTGATTCTCTTCACAAGAAAGGAAAAACTATTGTTATGGTATCTCATGATGAAACAATTAAAAAATATGCTGAACGAATCGAAATCCTTAAATAAAATTATTTTTATATTGATATTATTAATATCCATATGTATGGGGCTTGCATTCAATTATAATTATAAGATAATAATTGTTAGGGGCAACTCTATGCATCCATTTTTATCTTCTGGGGATATTGTGATAATAAATAAACAATTAACGATTATCGAACAAGATGATATTATAGTTTTTAATAACGAAAATGAAACAAGTATAAAAAGAGTTATTGCTTGTCCAGGAGATGATATTGTTATACAAGATGGTAGGATTTTTGTAAATGAAATAGAAATTAAGCCCTATACTTGTGATAGCACAAATAAAATATATACATTAGATACAGAACAATATTTTGTTATAGGTGATAATTATTTAGAAAGCTACGATAGTAGAAATTATGGACCTATAAATAGCTCACAAATTATAGGAAAGGCAATTTTGGATAATTAAAAATTTAAAACAATACTTTTTAAAAGATTCTATATTTTTGTAAGTCTAAGGGAGTATTGTTTATCTAAAAAGTAAATGCTAAAAAATATATAAAATATTCTACTAAAAAATTTTTCTATAGTAGGAAGGAGAAAAATTTGGATAAAGATAGAATAAAACTATTAAAATGGGTATCTAAAACTACTATAATTAATGTTTTGCTTATGATAGTTTGTTTTGGTGGAATTCTGAGTATTATGCTTCATTCTTATGGAGGAGGAACAGATATTTCAGAAGATGTAATTGGAGAATGGGATTGCATACAGTTTTATAAAAACCAAAAATCATTTCAGGTTCCTGATTCACAGGAAGTTATTGTAGCAATAGAAAGCAACGGTAAAATAACACTCACAGGAAGTGCAAATGCAAGTATCTTTCGTGGAGCAACTAGAGAAGGGAATTATACCATAGAGGGTGGAAGTACCTTACTAGTAGATATGGGAGATGAAATGTGGACTTGCTCATGTGTGTTTACAAAAGATGGGCTATTGCGTATGACTATTTCGGAAGCTGAAGTGGTCTTATATCTTAAAGAAAGGTAGGTGTTAGCTGTGAAAAAATGGAGAAAGATTTTAGCAGCAATGCTAAGTTTTGCAATGCTTTTTGCTTTAACAGCGTGTGGAACAGTAGATTTTAAAACAGGTGTTCAAGGAACTTGGGCTATCTATCATTGGTATGAAAATGCGGAAAATGGAGAAGATGTTTTCTTGGATGATACAAATTTTTATACTGCTGTAGTAACAGAAAATTCATTTACGGTTACAGCGGAAGATGATTCATTGGAAGGTGTTGGTGGTACATATGAATGGACAAAAGCAGATGAAGCTGAAGTAGTTATGAATGATGGAACACGTTGTACCATGCGTATATCAGAAAACAGTAAAGAACATAATGAAATGGCTGTCTGGGATATTTATATTGTAGAAACAAATATGTATTATTGTTTAGAAACAACAGGAGAAACTGAATAATTATGCTGAAAAGATGTTTATCTAAGAGGAGAAAATTATTATTTCTATTATTACCGTTGCTAATTATTAGACCTGTCTTATCTTCTTGGATAGGCATCAAGGCAGGCGAGTTTTTTGATTTAGCTGTTTATGGAACGAATTTTAAGAAAGTAATATTGATTTTTGTAGTTATTTTTATCACATGGTTAATAAATTATTCATTAATTTTTTATTGGACAAAATTATTAAAAGCATTCCTTGTATCACGTTTTAGATTAGATACAAAGAATGAGATGTTTCATAGTGTAATGAATGTTAGTGCTGATAATTTTAATACAATGGAACCGGGAGATTATATTGCAGCTTTTTCCAATGATATTACCTTACTTGAAGTAAGATATTTTCAATCAGTTTTGGAATTAATGGAATATATAATTACAATTGTGATTGTGGGTGGTGTATTTTTTACTTTAGATTCCGTTCTTGCAGGAACTGTAGCATTTTTTGGAGTTACAGGTTCTGTGATTTCTATTTTTCTTGCAAGATACACAAGAAAGATGAACGAAAAATTCATTAAAAGTTTTTATAATTTTACGCAAGGAATAAAAGAGTTTTTCAGTTCCTTTAGAACAATTAAAAACTATAATATTACAAATCAAATGCAGGAACGCTTTCATAAAATGAATAAGGAAACAGAAGATAAAAAATATCAAGCTGACTTTGCATTAGAATTTGTAAATACAATTAGTGCAGCTTTTTCGGGTTTTCTTATGTTTTCTGTTATTGGAATTGGATTGATTAAAGTTATGCAAGGCGATATTTCAATGGGTATTGTTATTACTGCCTATAATTTTGCATCCGATTTATCAACTCCACTTCAAAATTGCTTGCATAAAATAAATGAAATTCGTTCTGTTAAGACAATTGTTGATAAAATCAATTTGTTTAAGGAACGAGCATTAGATGAGGATAAGGAAAAAGATTCAAATGTAGAAATTGTTAAAGAGTGTAATCTTTCTTATCAAAATGTTTCATTTTCAATAGGGGAAAAAGTCGTTATATCAAATTTTTCATTTGTATTTGAAAAAGGGAAAAAATATTTGATAGTTGGAAAAAATGGAGCTGGAAAGAGTACCTTATTTAAATTATTAAAGAGAATGTATAGTGATTATGAAGGAAAAATTCTTATTGGTACAGAAGACATTGGCAAGATGTCATATGAAACTTTAGGAAGACATTCTTCTTATTTGAATGAAGATGTTAATGTATTTTCTGCGACTGTAAAAGAAAACATTACACTTTATCGAGATGTTGATTTTGAATCATTGGAATATGCCATTAAAACAGCACAGGTTGAGGTAGATTTGAATCGTGAATTACGCGATAGTGGTTCTAATATTTCTAGTGGAGAAAAACGAAGAATTGAGATTGCAAGAACATTAGTACAAAATACACCTATCATTGTTTTTGATGAAGTTATTTCTACATTGGATATTGAAACAGCATATGAAATAGAAAAACTTGCATTATCTTTAGAATCAACCGTAATTTTTATTTCCCATAATTTTTCTGGAAAATTAGTTAGAGATTATGATGAAATACTTTTAATTGATAAAGGGAATCTAATTGGGCATGGTACACATGATGAATTAATGAAGAAAAGTTCTATGTATCAGCATATTTGGGAAATTAAAAATGGATAAGATTAAAAAAATATATTATAGAAAAGAGTTAGATAACAATAATGTTTATTAGGTAATTGCGAAACTCACTAACGTTCGTTCGTAATCTTGATTAGAAACAAGGTGGAATTCGTGCAATGCACGAATTCTCAGATGAAATGTGAATAACCAGAAATTTAGGCGTACTTTAATAAGACATGGAACTTATGAAGTTGATAAGTTCTATGCGATGAGAGGTTTTATACTTCGAATGTACTCATGATGTTGAATTTTATCTGCGAGAACAACGGTGACTAATTGTGTGATTCCTGCAAGAATTAAATCAGCGTGAAGAGTTTTCTTGTTTTGTGTACGACGACCAGCCAGACATAGGTTTTCTTTGATATGGTTGATGTCACGTTCAACAGTAGTTCGGATTTTATATGTGTTATCCCATTCTTCCGTGCCACGAATAACTCCAGGGTGTGCACGAAGGGATTTTTCAGGATAAATATAAACCATACGACCACATTTAGAAGTAGTGCATGGGTTTTCACAGAAGCATTGTCTGTGTGATTTTTGGGTGGATGTATCATAAACCCATTTCATTTTTGGACAGACGAACTTAAATGTAGGCAGACCACTTCTTAAGTTTGATTTACTGCCTTCAGGTTTCATAGGAAGTGTTTCATCATGTGGACAGCAAGGAATACCATCTGCATTTATGGTGTAGTCAGGATTTTCAAGTCCAGCTCTTGCATTTAGAGGAATAAATGCTGTCTGAAAGTGTTTGTCTTTACCGAAGGTATCACCGGTAAGAAGGTCTTTGTAGAGTTCCACGGTATCAAAAGCAGCATCTCCAAGAAAAGTCTTTGGATTTAGTAGAGGATGCTTTTTAAAGAAATCCTTCAAAGTAGGAATAAGAAGTCTTGAGTCATGAACAGATTTATCTTCATGAGGAGAATCGGATTTTTTTCGGTTTTGATGTCATGTGCTTCGAAGAAATCTTTGTCATAAAAGGCAAGATGACGGATGATACCAAGCCCATTGGTGACGATTCCGAATTTATAGGCATAACAGAAATGCCCATTGATATAGAGTTACTTAATTTCAGAATTCGTAGCAGCATGGGAAGGCATGGAGCCATAGGCAATCTTATATGGGTCGTAAGATTCATCAAAACCTTTGGCTTTTGCATAAGCCTTAAGCTGTTTGATAATTCGGTTGGCGTATTTTGGATTATTTTCCGTAACAAAAGCTTCAATACCAGATGAATCGAAGATGGTCATATTTGCTTTTTCGGAATCAATTGCCTGACAGATAGGTTCTGTAAGGTCAACGAGGTTATGAAATACAACCTGAAGTTCTTTCAGAAAATCTTGTTTAAATCGGGTAATTTTGGAAGCATCAGGAACTTTGGTAAAACCACAGAATTCGCGAAGTGGTTTGGAATAAGCAAGAAAGACCAATAGAAGTTCATCGGTTGGAATGGAAAAAATACGTTGAATAATCAAAGCCCATAAAAAGGCTTGTAAAGGGTATTTACGGGTTCTGCCCGTTGATGAATAGAAATGATTTCTAAAAGACAGAGGAATAATTTCATCCATGTTGATATGTTGTTCTAATAGAGAAAGAAATGCAGGTTTGTCATTTTCAAATTTATTTTGGCAATCTTTTAAAAAATCTGCCACAGAAAGCTGTTTATATGGTATCATAAGTATCAGAATAACTCCTTTCTAGGTGGTTGGTTTATAGTTTTTGGCAACTCTATTATACCATATCTAGTGAGGAGTTATTTGTTTTTTAGGAAGAAAAAATGCCGTATTTATGTGGCTTGTGGCGTTTCGCAAACGCCTAATAATGTTTATTTATGGAAGGAGGGATACGTTCATTAGATTGAAGAAAGGAGATGATACGTTAGTCAAGAACAATTTTTTAAAGTATTAAATAAAATGGAGGATACATATGAATAAAATAAAAAAGGTACTGATTGTATTTACGATGATAGTGTTGGTTAGTGTTTCAAATCATTCTTTTTTGGCTGCCACAGTATCGCAAGATGGGTTAGAAGTTACTTTGTCTACGGATAAAGCAGAGTATCATAAAAATGAACAAATTATAGTAACTTTAACTGTAAAAAACACAAATGATTTTTCTATTACAGATTTATCTTTAGAAAATCTTGTTCCAGAAGGATATAAACTTGCAGAGAATAATGATATTGCGAAACAAGTGGAATCTTTGGGAGCAGGAGAAACAGTTTCATTAACAGTTACATATATTGCGGATAGTATGGATAATGAAACAGAAGATGAAGATAAAACAGAATCTGATGAATCAGATAATGGTAATAATTCAGAATCTGATAATAATCAACAGAATGGTACAGGCAATAATCCTGAAACTGATAATAATCAGCAAAACGGTACAGGTGATAATTCCGAAACAAATTCACCAACGCAATCTCCTCTTACAGGTGATAAAGCAGATGTAATTCGTTGGATAGTAATATTGTCTTTAGGTATGGGTATTCTTATTTTTGTACTTTTCAAAAATAAGAAATCTAAAAATCTTTTATCTATTCTTCTTTGCATAGTAGTAGCAAGTACAGTAGTAGTTGTTATAGCAAGTGAAGTTTATATGGCAGAAGAAACCAAAAGTATTTCTTTAATAGAAACAATTAAGGTTGAAGAAAATGAAATTACATTAAAAGCAGAAATTTCATATACTTTTGTTTCAGAAGATAATAGTTATAATCCAGAAGTTCCGGAAATTAGTTTAGGAGAAGATGTAATTCCTGATTTAGATTTTGAACCGGAAGAAGCAGAGCCAACATTTTCTTCAAAGGAAGAAGAAGTTGCAAATATAGCAGGGTTAAATGGTGGACAAGTTCCTTATACATCATGTGATGATAACAATATACCAAATTATATTGATGGAAAGTTCTCTGATAAAAAGGTAAATAGTATTGAAGATGCAGTTGATGCATTAAACGATATTCACTATATTATGCAATTTGAAAATCCGGAGCAGGAATTTGAAGAAGTGTATGAGAGTAGTGTAAATCTTGGAAATCAGACAAATTATTATCGTTTACAACAAGTATATCACAGTATTCCGGTATATGGTTATCAGTTAATTGTATCGACTGATTCAAATGGAACTATTCAGGCATTAAATGGTCATTATTATCCTGAAATTGATATGGAGATTAATCCAAGATTGTCTATGAATGAAGCAAAAGATGTTGTTATAGACGATATTGGAGAAAGCGTTGAATTAGTATCAGATGGATTATATATTTATGTAGATAATCAAGGAATATCTTCTTTAGTTTGGATAATTCGTTCTGCAACCTATACATATATTGTTTCAGCACAAGATGGAGAGATTATTTCAGGGGGAGAATTATTCGACGGATATATTGAAGGAACAGGAAAGGATACAAATAATAATACAGTTACTTTTCCAGTTGTCCAAAAAGATAATAAATTCTATTTAGCAGATGATGTGAGGAATATTATTGTTCATGATAGTGCTTTACAAAATTCTGAAGGAGAAATAATTATTGAAAATACGAATGATTCTGCTTTATGGTCTACTCATCCAGAAGCATTATCTGCATATAGTAGTTTAATTAAGGTATATGATTATTATGCTAATATACTTGGAAGAAATGGAACAGATGATGCCCATAAGCAGATTAAGTTAGTTGTACGTGGTTGTGTTGATACAGAACATACACAATGTTTGAATGCATATTGTAGTGAATTACCTAATATTACAAAAGTAGTTATATATCATAATGGTGGATTAGAAAAAGCAGTAGATATTTTAGCTCATGAATATACTCATGGTGTATGTAGAAACGAATGGCTTGGATTAAATGGAATAAGTGAAAATGCACGTGGAGCAATTAATGAAGGATATGCGGATATTATTGGCGATTTAATTGAAGAAGGGCGTGTTCATTTACTTGGAAATTTTTCTAATTATGGAACATTTAGAGATGCAGCTAATCCTAATGTACAAAGTATGCAAGATGCAGAAGAAAGATTTTGTTTAGAGGCAGGACAACACAAAGATCATAATGGATGTGATAAAGGCAATGTACATGATAATGCTACATTGATAGCAAATATTGGATATAGAATAGATCAAAATTGGCCAGAATCGAATCATGCAAATGAGTTGGCAACATTATTTTATAAATCTATGTCTTATTTAACTCCGAATAGTACATTTTTAGATTGTAGACATGCAGTACTTGCAGCATCAAAAAGTATGAATATGAGTGATGAAAAGCGTAATGTAATTGCAACAGCATTTTCAGAAGTTGGAATTAAGTATGAAGATGAAGAAGCATGGGCGAGTGCTCATCATATTATTGGTGTTGTGAAAGATGCTGAAACAGATAGTCCTATTATTGATGCAAAAGTAATTGCTGTAGCAACAGAAGGTCTTGGAGGCGGAATTGGATATACAAATGGTACAGGTAATTATGATGTAAAAGTAAATCGTGCAGTATATAAAGTATCTGTATTTGCAGAAGGTTATAGATCTTATACAATGGAAAATGTTGATTTATCTTCATGGATTAATATGGATTATTATATGGAAACAATTTACTTAACACCAGCAGAATGGGCAGATGATACACAAAATGTATTTGCAGCTGGTAAAGTAACTAATGCATTAACAGGCGAAGCTTTAGAAGGCACAACAATAAAATTCCGTAGTGGGGCAGGTAATCAGACTGGTGCGTATGTTCAAACAGTAGCAGGGTTAGATATTGAATTGATTACAGATTCATCAGGCAAATATTATACAGCTGCACTTCCGGCAGGAAATTATACATTAGAAGCATCAAAAGATGGCTTTGTAGTTGGATATTTGAACATTGTATCTGGTAATTCAGAAGTATGTAATAATCAAAATATTACGTTAACACCAAAATTAAACGAAGGTGCTGTTAGAATTGTGCTTACATGGGGAAATGACCCAAGTGATTTGGATTCACATGTTTTTGGTACTTTAACGAATGGGGAATATTTCCATACTTATTATAGAAATAAATCGGACTATGATGGAGACATTGAAGTATGTAATTTAGATGTGGATGATAGAGATGGAAAAGGCCCAGAAACGATTACATTAACTCCTATGACAGAACAACCGTATTATTATTTCATACATGAGTATGCTGGAGAAGGTTCAATTGCAACATCTGGGGCTTCGGTTAAAATTTATCAAGATGATAAACTTTTAGCTACACTTAATGCTCCAACAAATCAAGGAGAAGATGTGTATTGGAATGTATTTGCATTTGTTAATGGAGAATTAAAAATTAATAATACGATTACATCAGAGCCAAATGTATCATATGCGTCAGAATCTGAAACAGCAACATTTTCTTTAAAAGATACAACAGAGTTAACCGAACAACTTCTGATAATTGAAGAAAAGTAATTTCATTATAGAGCAGTTTTATATGTTGAAAATTTTTCTTCAAAATATAAATTATATGACAATAGTTTAACTTGAAGAAATTGGGAAATATATAGTTTTTTAGAAAATTATATATTTCCCAAATCAATTTTTGCAAAGTAGTTACTAAGGTTATTATTGTAATAGTAGAAAAATAATGTTAAAAATTATAGAAATTTTATGTTATATAGTTTTGTTTATATTGAGTAAATAAGAAGTTGGGATTGATTTTATGAAAAAAGAATTTAAAAATTGTATTTTAAATGATAGAAAATTCAATACACATATTGATATTATTGGAAAAGCATCTGAAGGATGGTCACAGCCTGATGTTGTAAAAATAAAATATGAAGGAAAAGAATTGATTGGATATCGTAAATCAACGATTATTCTTGGTGAAAAGAATGTTATTGAAATTGTTTTAGGAAAAATCGGAATAGCATTAGGTGTTTCTATGGCTGATACAGTTTGTGTATTTTCAGATAATACTTATAAAAACTTGACGGATATTATAAGCATTTCAGTTGTTAGGGGTACACATGAATATTTTATTAATTTTCGTGAGATGAGAGATGAGTTATTTTATGATTTGCAAAAAGGAAACATTTCCATAACACCATGGATTACACGTTGGATGACTATTCGTAAGAGAAAGAATGAACTTTTAAAAGATATTTGGGATATAAAAGCCGTTAATGACAGTGATTATTATGACAGTATCCAATTTGCGTTTGAAGTTGGGCGATTGTATATAGATAAATATAAACTTAAAATGCATAATTTTCAAAGTGCTTATATTAAGATGATAATGTTTGATATTTTAACAGGACAAGCAGATCGAACACCTAGCAATTATGGATTATTAATTAATAATAATTTATCTACAGCTAGTCTAGCTCCATTATTTGATAATTCTACATTGACAAAACCATATATGGAAAAAGATGAAATTAATTTGAATCATATTATTTTAAAAAAAGAAAGAGTAACTCAAGTACTATATGATATGTATCCAAATGAGTTTTTAAATATTAAAAAACAAATCTTAGAAAAAAGTAATGAATTAAAAGGTATTATAGAAAGTGAAAGCTATTTATCAAAAGAAAATAAAAAACTTATGTTAAATACAATAGAGGAAGGATTAGCTATTTTTGAAAGAGTTGGATAAAAGTTATTTTTGGAATAAAGAGGTTATTGATTTATTCACGGAAAGAAATATAAGTATTAGTAATATTGATTGTATTGTAAAAGGAAAATGTAATGAACAATCGTTTAAACTTGACACGAATCAAGGAAAATATTTTGTGAAATTTTCTAATAGTAAACGTTTTTCTAAAACATTTCTCTCAGCATTAGAAATTGCAAATGGTAAAATTGGAAATATTATTCAATTACCAATTGCAACATATGATTTAAAGGAACTTAATAGACAAATTAATATATATAATTGGATAGAGGGAACTAATTTAAAAGAGATTTTAAAAACCTGTTGCGATGATGAATGTATTTATTACGGAAACAGATGTGGGAAATTGATGAGAAAAATACATTTTTCATTAACAGAGTTGAATGGATTACAGTATTGTATAGTATCGAGATTAAAGAAATATTATAAAAGAATAGATATGCTTGGATTTAAATTTGAATATGAATTTGATTATAGAAAATATTTAGAAAATAATTTAGATATTTTGGTAAGAGATATTAATCCATGTTTTATTCATTTAGATTTTAAACCGAAAAATCTAATGATAAATAAGAACAAGATTTATGTAGTAGATATTGATAGTAGTATGTTAGGAGATCCTTGGTTGGATTTTTATGATAAAGCATTTTCTTTATATCCATCAAAAGAATTGTTTAATGCTGCATTAATCAAAAGTTATTTTGATGGAGATGTTCCAGAATTATTTTGGAGGTATTTTAGAGTATTATCAGTTTTTGCATTAATTCAAAATACAGCATGGATTCTGCCAAAGAAAGACTATACTTATATAAAAAATTTGGAGTCTTACTTGTGGAATGCATATGATGGATTTAAGGAACTTATACATAGATGGTATTGTTAATAAGTTTTAAGGTTTGAATTATTAATTTTAAAATAGAGAGTATTAGATTTTTAGGATAAGGAGCTTTCTTATGGAAAAGATTGCTATCAGTATTATTTTTATAATAAGTTTTATTCTGCTA
>JAFWXB010000142.1 GCA_017523185.1 Lachnospiraceae bacterium
CCCCATTACATACAACATAACGGATTTTTTCAGCTTGGCGAGCTACCTGTTTCCATTTATAACCTGTTTGGAAGCCACCACCCCCACGTCCACGCAAATTAGACTCATAAACGACTTCTACTACTTCTTCCGGTGTCATATCATATAATGCTTTTGCAAGAGCCTGATATGCTCCATGTGCAATCGCATCTTCAATATGTTCTGCATCAATCTGACCACAGTTTTCTAATACAAGACGTGTTTGTTTTTTATAGAATGGAATTTCGTCTTGTTTTTGATATTCCACACCATTTTGTTTATAAATTAAATGCGAAAGAACTTCACCTTTTTTAATTGTCTTTTCATAAATATCTTCACAATCTGCAAGAGAAACTTTTGTATATAAAAGACCAAGTGGTTCAATTCGCATAAGTGGTCCCATTTCACAGAAACCATGACAGCCACTTTTCTTTACTTCCATTGGTCCATCGCCATGTGCAATTTCCGGTCCAAAAAATACTTCTACATTTGGGTCGGATTCCACAAGCTGTAACATTTTTTCATAAATTTCTCCAGAACCACCTGCAAGACATCCTGTTCCTGCACAAATGAGAATACGACATTTGCTATTATCCACAGCTTGTTTTTCCGTAATACAGAGTTCTGTTAATCTTTCTCTATTATTAATTTGTTCCATGTTATTCTCCTCGCTATTCTTCTCTCAATTCTTTAATGAGTTCTGATGCGGCATCCGGTGTCATTGCCGGATATACTTTGTCATTCACGGTTAAAACCGGAGCAAGCCCACACGCACCCAGACATGATACGGTTTCTAATGTAAATAACATATCTTCTGTTGTTGGTTTTTCTTTGGATACACCAAGTTCTGCATATAAACGCTCTAAAATTGCTGTAGATTTACGAACATGGCATGCTGTACCATCACAAACCTTGATAACATATTTTCCTTTTGGTTCAAATGAGAAATTTTCATAGAATGTTGCAACACTATATGCTTTTGCTTCGGTAATTCCGATTTTTTTTGCAACATACACTAAAAGTTCCGGTGGAAGATAACGATATTCACTTTGAATATCTTGAATAATTGGAATTAAAGCAGATGGTTTTGCTCCATGAAGTGCAATAATCTCATCAGCTTTATCATAATAACTTTGCTCTAACATATTGTCCCTTCCTTTTTTATACTATTTTGTGTCTTTGGTCATTATACCAAAAAAGTATATTTTTTCCTATACTATTTGTGCATTTTTTAACAAACTTCTAACATATGGATTTTCAGTAAAAAATAAGTTCTAACATACAGCTAGAACTTATTTTTATATCAATTTGATAATAATATTCTTTTAAAAAATAATATATTAGAAATACCTTTGATTCTATTTTCTCGAAAAATCTATACCTTTTATATCTTTTTCTTACTTGCCGAACTCACATTATATTGTTTAGTGAAATCTGAATTTTTCTAATAATCCCTTTAGATGTCCTGCTAATGCTGATAATTCCTGACTGGAAGCAGAACTTTCCTGTGCTGACGCTGAGTTTGTTTCTACAACTGTTGCAATCTGATTTACACCTTCGGAAATCTGTACAACTGCCATTGCTTGCAGTTCTGAGGCTTCTGCAATCTTATCAATTGCAATATTTACTTTATCAGAACCTTCTACTACTTTTACTAAAGAATCTGCTGTAATATGTGTTAATGCCATTCCTTCTTCTACTGATTTCAATGCATTTTGAATTAAACTTGCTGTATCTTTTGCTGATACTGCTGTTTGTTCAGCTAATGTACGCACTTCATCTGCTACAATTGCAAATCCACGTCCTGCTTCTCCTGCACGAGCAGCTTCAATGGAAGCATTTAAAGATAATAAATTCGTTTGTGAAGCAATATCTTCAATTGTACGCATAATTGCTGCAATTTCATTCGAAGATTGTGCAATACGTTCCATTGCTTCTGTCATATCCTGCATATGTTTATTACTTTCTTGAATATCTTTATGCATATTTCCAACAATTTCACTTACTTCAACTGCTTGTTGTGCATTATTTTGAATTTTGTCGGAAATATCTTCTACTGTTGCAGTTAATTCTCGTACTGCACTTGTTTGTTCCATTGTGCCTTCTGCTAATGATTGTGCTGCATCTGCTACACTATCTGAGCCATTTGATACTTGTTCTGCATTTTCATTGATTTCACGCATTGTTTGACTTAACGAATCTACAATCTTACGGAAAGAATTGCCAATTTCCGAAAAATCACCTTGGTAATCTTTTGTAACATCTACAGTTAAGTTACCATTCGATAATTCTTCTAAATTGCCACTAATATCACGAATAATTTCATTCATGGAATCTATGGTATGACCCAATGCATTCATTAATATTTCTGTTTCATCATTTGTCTGTAATACAGGAGTTTCTGTATGTAAATCGCCTTCTGCTACAAGATTTAATCTGTCTACACAAATTCCAATTGGCTGTGCAATCTTTTTACCTGTACGACTGCCAAGTACAAGACCAATCGCTGTAAATAAAATAACAAGAATGATGAGTAATACAAGTGTGGCCATTAATGGTCCAATAAAATCCACTAATGCTGCACATACTCCAACTGACCAGCCTTCTGATTCCGGTACAGGATAATAACTAATCATTTCAATCTGTCCATCATATGTACTAATGCCGACTCCACTTTGACCAGTAGCCATTTTTTCTACAATTTCACCAATTGCTTTTAAGGAACTGTCGTGTTTGCCTTCTTCTGCTAAATTTTCCTGTCCTACTAAAGTCGCATCTACATCAGCAATTGTAAGACCTGTACTATCTACCATAAATGCATTTCCATTATTTCCAACTTTGATAGCACGCATAATTTCATTTAAAGCCTCTCCATTTGGCATATAAACAATTACACCAATTGGTGTTGTATGTGGGATTCCACCTTCCCATAATGGAGCAGACACCATAAATGTTACATGACCTAAACCGGTATCATATTCCGGTGTACTTACATATGTATTCCCTTTCATGGCTTCTGTAAAATTTTTACTATCTGAAAAATCTTCTCCTGTAAAA
>JAFWXB010000143.1 GCA_017523185.1 Lachnospiraceae bacterium
AGAAAAGGAAACAGGTGATAAGATGCAGGATTTATTAAAATTAAGAGATGAAATTGATAAAATTGATAATGAGATAGTTGCACTGTACGAGAAACGTATGAAAATTGCAGAAGGTGTAGCAAAATTTAAGATAGAAACAGGAAAAAAGGTATTTGATAAAGAGCGTGAAGTAAGCAAATTAAACACACTTTCAGCAAAAGCGACATCAGAATTTACAAAAATTGGTATTTTGGAATTGTTTGAACAAATTATGGCAATGAGTCGAAAGCGACAATATCAGCTTTTGACAGAACATGGAAAAACCGAAAAAATGGATTTTAAAACAGTTTCCCGTTTTCCAATGCAAAATGCCCGTATTGTATTTCAAGGGGTAGAAGGTGCATATAGTCAGCAAGCTATGATGGAATATTTCGGAGCCGAATGTGACAGTTTTCATGTGGAAACATGGAAAGATGCCATGGAAGCCATTAAACAAGGAAAAGCCGATTTTGCAGTACTTCCAATTGAAAATTCATCAGCCGGTATTGTATCGGAAAATTATGACCTTTTGGTGGAATATGACAATTATATTGTAGGAGAACAAATTATTCATATTCAACATGCATTACTTGGTTTACCGGAAGCGAATATCGAAGATATCAAACAAGTATATTCCCACCCACAAGCACTTATGCAATGTGGAGATTATTTGTATGAGCATAGCGAATGGGAAAAAATCAGTATGAAAAATACAGCACTTGCTGCTAAAAAAATCAAAGAAGATGCTCTTACAACACAAGCTGCGATTGCAAGTACACTTACTGCAGAATTATATGGATTAAAAATATTAAATCAACATATTTCCAATAATGAAAATAATGCAACACGTTTTATTATTGTTTCCAATCAAAAAATTTGTTTGGAAACTTCTAACAAAGTAAGCATTTGCTTTGAAATTGCACATGAAAGTGGGTCTTTGTATCATATGCTTGCCCATTTTATTTATAATAATATTAATATGACAAATATTCAATCACGTCCGATTCAAGGGAAAAATTGGGAATATCGTTTCTTTGTAGATTTTGAAGGCACATTACAAGATACAGGCGTTATTAACGCATTGCGTGGAATAAAAGAAGAAGCAAGTACATTAAAAATTTTAGGAACATATTAACGAAAATAAGATGTGGAGGTGGTTTTATGGCGAATACAACATTTGCAACCATATATATAGGTTCCTATGAGGTCAGTCTAAAAATATTTGAAGTCAATTCCAAGAAAAAAATACATGAAGTAGACCATGTGCGTTCGCGTATTGATTTGGGACGTGATGTATATCAAACAGGAAAATTGGGATATGAAAAGGTGGATGAACTGTGCGATACATTGTCACAATTTTCACAAATTGCTGAAAGTTATTGGGTTACACATATACAAGTATATGCTTCAGCAGTTATTCGTGATGCCGAAAATGAATTATTTATTATAAATCAAATTTTTATTCGAACAGGTCTTACAGTAAATCTGCTCAGTAATTCGGAACACCGTTTGATTACATATAAATCTGTTGCAGGAAAAACCGGATTTGAGCAAATGATACAGACATCTGCTGTTGTATTAGACCTTGGTGGTTCCGGAATGCAAATTACCTTATTCCGAAATGGAAAATTGATTACAACACAACATATTGATATAGGAACACTTCGTATTCGCAATATTTTAGGCGATAGAGGAATGACGCTTGCACGTTACGAAAGGGAAATCGAAGAATTTATTTCCAAAAAAATCGAAGTATTTTGTTCCATTTATTTAAAAGAAGGCGTGGAGTATTGTATTATTTTAAATGATTATGCAATGGAACTCATTAAAAATGTAGGCAAAAAAGGGGCATTGGAAGAACCGGTTAAAGCAGAAAAATTTGTAAAATATATTGAAAAATTGCAGATAAAGACATTAGAAGAAATTACAGCAGATTTGAATCTTTCAAATGACAAAGACCCGTTTGTTATTCCAACAATTAGTACATTTCGAGCAATTACATTAGATATGAAAGCCTCTTTGGTATGGGTTCCAAGAGTAAATGTAAATGATGGAATTGCATACGATTATTGTGAACGAAA
>JAFWXB010000144.1 GCA_017523185.1 Lachnospiraceae bacterium
CTATTTTCATATTCATGTTCTACTAAATAAGGAAACAGTTTATAATTTTCATGTTTCAGTGTCTGTTTTCCTAATATTTCTTTTACAACACTATCTGCCTCATAAATAATTTCCATCTTATCTCCATATCTGAAAAATGTTCTAAAAATATACAATTCGTTTATTGTATTTGTTAACTCCACCTCGGTCCTCTGTTAAGAAGAGATATTCTTTCTTCAACTTCCTCTAAATCTTTTTTTGCATTTTCATTTCCTAATCGAACGGCTCTTTCAAACAATTCTTTTGCTTTTGTCAAATTTGGCAAACCAATATTACCATTTCTATATATTTTTCCTAAAGACTGCATAGCATTTGCATTGTCCAAACTTACTGCTCTTTCATATAACTCTACTGCTTTGTAGATATCTTTTGGAACACCATTTCCAGTTTTATATAAATCTGCTAAATTAGTCATAGCATTTGGATGCCCCATATTTACAGCTCTTTCATATAACTCTTTTGCCTTTTGTATATCCCTTTTTACTCCGGTCCCGTCTTTATATAAAGTTCCCAGATTATTCAATGCACCTACACTTCCAAATTCTGCGGACTTTTCATAATATATTGCAGCATTTATAAAATTTTGTTCTGTATCCATTCCATATGCAGAATACAATCCAAGATAAAAATATATTTCTGCCTCTTTCTTTTTATCAAAATTATTCTTACTATTAAATCTTATAGTTTCCAAATAACAATCAAATGCATTGAAATAATCACCTAACTCTCTATAAACACCTGCTAAATAATAATATACTTCCTTTGATTTTTGCTTTGCTTTAACACTCACATAATAAGAATCGTCCCAATGATCTAATTTATATTCACTTCTAATACTACTAGGGTTATTTCGATATTCATGTATACATTTTCTACAATAACAAGCACCATCTCTATAAGCAGGCATATCACAAAATTTACATGCGTATCTCATCACAATACTCCTTTTTCTATATCTTTTTATAATTGTCTTACAAACTCCAATATTTCTTCATCTTCTGTATGACTTTGGAATAAAATAGTCTTTTTTCATTTTCTCTCCTATTTTACCACATCTTGTACATGTTTAAAATCCAAATTTATCTCTTGCTTTTATCATTTGATTTCTTCTTTCAGACCTTAATAAATCCCTTATAGTAAACATTCTTTTCTATCTGTTTATATTACTGAAAATTATGCTTCATTATTGCATCAAATTTAATTTTATGTTAAAATTATTCCATAATTTTCAAATTAGGAGGTTCCTATGAGCGATTCCAGTAACCGTTTAACCAGTCTTTATATTTTATTTACTTTAAAACAATACAGTAACAAAGAACATCCTCTTTCAATTGCTGATATTATCGACAAAATCAATGAAACATTTAAAATAGAAATGCATAGAAGTACCATTTCACGTACATTAGATACACTTTGTTCTACACAAGACTTTCCTTTTAATATTGATCTAACAAACTATACCGACTCATTCTATTTTGGCTTTGGATTTTACTGTGTCGTAAAAGATATTACAGGAAAATGGAAAGAATATGACCCTCTTTTAGACATCAAAAAAGGAAATTCAAAAGGACAAAAAAAATACTATTTCTATGAAAGTGTTTTTTCAGATGCAGAAATTATAACACTAATTGATGCGATTGAAACATATAACTATTTTTCAAACGATAATATTTTAGCTCTTGTCCAAAAACTGCGTAATTTACGTCCTATGTCAAAATACAATACCCCTATAAATTCTCGCGCATTTTGCTCGGTAAAAACACAAAAGTCTCGTATTTTCGAAAATATTGATATTTTAAATAAAATTATTCAGAAAAACCAATTTGCTGAAATTACTTATTGTAATTACAATTATAACCAAAAATTAGAAATACGTCCAAAATATCCTCGTACCATTAAACCACTCCATCTTATGTGGAGTAATGGATATTATTATTTAATTGCTATTTTAAATTCAAAATATGAACCTGCACACTTAAGAATTGACCGTATTATAGATGTAAACTATGCAAATCCTAATGACATTCCTAATACATTAAAAGATATTCCTAAAAAATACGAATTTTTTGATGCCTCTAACTATCGTTTGGAACACCCTGTTATGTTTAGTGGTAAAAAAGAAGCAATTACCATGCTGTGTCGCGATACCCTAGATTCGGGTATTATAAATGCCATTGTGGACACGTTTGGACAACTTGCTGACATGCGTCCTGTTACAGAAAATAAATTAAAACAATATCTTCCCCCAAATGAAACTGACCCTTGGATAGAAGTTCGAATCAGTGCTGCTCCAAATGGTGTTGCATTATTTGCTACACAATATTGTCGTGACTGCAAAATCATTTTTCCATCACATCTCGTGGAGAAAATTAAAAATAACCTAAATGCAGGATTATCTCTATATCAATAATGTAATTCAATAAATAACGCTACTACTTAAAATGTATTTATACCATAAGAAAGTCCACTACTTAGTGTTATACACAACATAGTGGACTTTCTCAACGCAATGAAAACGATATAACTCTTTTTAATGTTATTATATATTTTTTACTATTATTGAGCAAATGTTAATATTTTATATAAAGTAATAATTTTTCATAGATTTTAATATAAGTGATACAATTGTACAACTATTTCTTCAGCAGATTTACAAAAAAGTCGTTTCATAGCATCTTTATACAAAATCATTTGCCCTTTATATTTATTCTTTAAATGTTCTTCAAATTCTATCATGCTATCCTTATTCTTAATATCCGATTTATAATCTATAATTTTTATACCACCACTTGATAATCGAATAACTAAATCAACTGTTCCATTTACCCATACAAGTTGTTGTTCTTGTATTTGAATATGTTTTTTATCTAAATATGGATCTATCTGTTTAAATAACTCTGGTGATTCTTCTCGAGAAGTATAATATGAAAATGGAAGTTCCGTATAAACTGCTTTTGCATTCAAAAGCAACTCTCTTATTTCACGATTTTTAGAAAATTTTTCTAAAATTTTTTCTAAATAGTCTTTTACAGCAATTAAATACAATTCTTCCTTTTCATTTTCTTTTAAATAATGTTTTTTTCCTTCTTCTAAAAGTTCTTTTTGATTTTCCATAATAGCTTGACAGATACTTGCCGTAATTAATGTTTGTACCTCTTGTTTAAACTCTATAGAAATCCATTTATTTACAAAAAGTTCAAAACTTCTATGCATAGTTATTCCAAAAATATTTCCTTTTGGTCGTCTCATTTCATTCGACGCTTTTTCAGATTTTGCTATTCTATGCTGAATTTCTTCTAAACTTAATGTATTCATAAGTAATTTTTTAATATAATATGAATTATCTTTTGGAGGATATATGTCTATATCTTGATTCGATTTCACTTCGCCTTCCAAACTGCTTGGTGATAGATTTACATATGTTTCATATTTCATTTCTTGTGTAATACTACGATTCACAGCTTGATAAATATTAGGCTGTTTCTTTTCTTCTGAAATCTTTTCTGAAAAAATTGTATCGTTACAACAAAGTTCTTCTAATATTTCATATTTGGAAAATGGAGAATTTTCCTCTAAAATCGGCATTACAATCAACACTTCTTTTGCTCTTGTTGCCGCAACATATTCCAAACGAATTAATTCTGCTTTGTTTTCTTTCTCTGCATTTTTATAGATATCTGATTCTGTTGAACACCCCATTAACAAATTCCAATTGTTCTCTAATTTCATAATACTATAATAATCATATGTATCATTCTCATTTTTCTTATTCGATTTACATTCTGAAACCTTTTCAAACGAAGCATTATTTTTGCGATTTACAATAACTGTAATTGTAGCTTCTAACCCTTTTGCTTTATGCAAATTCATAAAACGCACGGCGTCTTGTTGTTCTGTTAAAGAAAGCTCTCTTTCTAATGGCACATCCATATATGTTTTAAAATAAGTAACTAATTCTTCCGTATTTCCATTTGTTTTCGCAAATC
>JAFWXB010000145.1 GCA_017523185.1 Lachnospiraceae bacterium
CAAGCTGGTTCAAAGATATGCCAATGACATTCATAATTGTTTGGATGTTCGCAAGTTACATTATTTGGGGTAGCTTCTGCTACACAGGAATTAATATTCCTTACGGTTCTATGGCTTCTGCAATTTCTTCAGAACCAAAAGACCGTTCCGAATTATCCACATTCCGTTCCCTTGGAGCATCTCTTGCAGGTACTGTAATTGGTGTAATTATTCCAATGGTAGCGTATGACAAAGTTGGCGAAGCATTAGTAATGAATGGAACAAAAGTTACTATCGTAGCCGGTATCTGTTCTGTTGGTGCAGTAATTTGTTACTTACTTTGCTACAATATGTGTACAGAACGTGTTAAAGTTGAAACTAAGACAGAAAAATTTGATTTAGGTAAACTTCTTAAGAGTTTAGTTACTAACAAAGCGTTAATCGGTATCGTATTAGCATCTATCTGCTTACTTTTAACACAGCTTACATTATCTACAATGGTAGG
The DNA here is from genome assembly GCA_017523185.1 of Lachnospiraceae bacterium. Next base: position 485 of record JAFWXB010000145.1, read on the forward strand.
TTATATTTATCCTGACTACTTCAAAAACACAGCAGCACAAAGTGCTTCCGGTATAGTTGGTACAGCTCTTACATTAGTAATTGCACCATTTGGTACTAAACTTGGTATGAAATTTGGTAAAAAAGAATTAGGTGCAATCGGTTGTTTCTGGGGTGCAGCAGTATTCCTTGCAGCATTTGTTATGAAAACAACAAATGCATGGGTATTCCTTGTATTCTATACACTTGCTTATGCAGGCGTTATTATCTTTAACTTACTTGTATGGGCTATGATTACAGACGTTATTGACTATGCAGAAGTTCAGACAGGCACACGTTCTGACGGTGAAATTTACTCTGTATACTCTTTCGCAAGAAAGATGGGTCAGGCAGCTTCTTCCGGTTTATCAGGTGCATTACTTTCTATGATTGGTTATCAATCAGGTGCAGCTAGTCAAACACAAGAAGTATTAGATGGTATTTACAACTTAACTTGTATCGTACCAGCAATCGGTTTCGTAGCATTAGGTCTTGTTCTTGTATTCTTCTATCCATTAGGAAGAAAACAAGTAGAAGAAAACTCAAGAATCCTTGCAGCTAAAAAAGCTGGCAAAAGATAGTCACCAATTTTAAATTTAATACAATTACATATGTATTTATAGAACAGACGGATATATTCCGTCTGTTTTTTATATCATAATAAAGTATCTAAACTCTTTTTTGTTGTATCAAATAGGAAATAAAAAATCCCCATAAACAGAGGTTTAAGGGTTACCTTTTCTATTTATGGGGAATTATATTGTTTAAATTGTAAAATTATAGTTTAGCAATAAAAAATAAGATTCTATATATACGAACAGATAAAAGTTATTTTGTTTTTCTTGGTGTTATTTACGATAAAGTTCTTTTGGTGTTAATAAATGTCTTGGAATACCATCTACCATAACTGGAGATACATCTCCTTGAATGAGAGGTCTTACATAATTAATAAATTCATCTGTTACATAAGTACCATCTTCATTAATCCAGCTTCTTGGAACACATTTTTCGTCGTTTGCAATTTTGTGTACATTTTTCATAGCAGTTTGACATTGATATGGGTCATCAGAAATGCGTTCAAGGATAACCATTTGACCGGAATCACCTTCATCAGCTGCTTTAACTGCTGCACCACCAACCTGATATGCTTCTAAGATATCAACACGGGAAGCAAGATGAGAACCTGCACGTTGAAGTGTACTAAGTTCGATAGAACGTGTTTTTGCACCAAGTTCACCTGCGATAAAACTTGCAAGGTAAGAAGCTGTTCCTGAAAGCTGTTTATGTCCAAATGCATCTACAAAATCAATACTGTTACCAAGTTCGCATACATAGCGGCCTTCCGGAGTACGAATACCTTCGGAAACAGCAACAACAACAGATGTTTTTTCTGTTAAAAGTTGTTCTACCTTTTGTTTAAAATCTTTGATGTCAAATGGAACTTCAGGAAGGTAAATCATATCCGGTCCTTCACAATCTTCAGATTTTGATAATACAGAAGCACCTGTAAGCCATCCTGCATTACGTCCCATAATTTCTACAATTGTTACAAGTCCGTTTGGATATTCCAGACAGAAACCATCACGAATAATTTCTTTTAAATAAGTTCCAATGTATTTTGCAGCAGAACCAAATCCAGGGGTATGGTCAGTAAGTGCAAGGTCATTATCAATCGTTTTTGGACAACCGATAAAATGGATTTCACTTCCTGTTAAGATGGCATAATCGGATAATTTCTTAATGGTATCCATCGAATCATTTCCCCCAATATAAATAAATGCTTCAATATCAAGTTTATTTAAGATTTCAAAAATTTTATCGTATACGGCTTTATCTTCATGGATTCCCGGCAATTTATAACGGCAAGAACCTAAGAAAGCTGCAGGTGTTCTTTTTAAAAGTTCTACATCTAAATCTGTTTTAATGTGTTCGGACAAATCCAAATATTGTTCATTTAATAAACCTTGGATACCATGTACCATACCATACACTTTTTTTGCCCCACGGTCAATGGCAGTACGATATACACCGGCTAAACTGGAATTGATAGCGGCAGTAGGGCCACCGGACTGTCCTACGATAACATTTCGTTTCATTGTAAAAACCTCCATTCAAATACAATTTTCTGTTATTTTAATATATTTTTCAGATAATTTCTATATGTTTTCTAATAAATTAAATATTTTTTATAAAGAATTGTTTGAATAAGTTGAGTTTAGTACAATTCTAGAAATTAATTAAATAATCTAATGAACCTGGTGGAGTTTCCGTTCCTTTTTCTAATAAAGAAATAAGTGCATGAATGGTTTGTTCAATTTCAGTTGGAGAGGTGGAAATAGTACCATTTGCTAATACTACGGAAAGAACAATTAACACGATTTTTGCAAGCTCTTTTGGATAATCGAAATGAATATCTCCATTTGCAATTCCTTGTTCAATAATTGCTGTGAGTGATGGCATTAATTCGGCGATTGTATATTCTAAAAATTTGTGAATAAGGTAAGCATATTCTTGCGAAGTATCTTTTGTTTCATGTTCACATAATCGCTTATTGCTTTGAATTAAAAAAGCAAAAGAAGAATTGCGACAAGCTTGAAATAATGTTGCCATTCGAGTAAAAACGGGAATATCGGTTTGTTCAGCTAAGTTTTTTGCAGTTTCTAAGGCTTTTTTATAATGTCGTTC
>JAFWXB010000146.1 GCA_017523185.1 Lachnospiraceae bacterium
AGATACATTAGAATACTTAAAAAAAGGTGGAAGAATTACACCGGCTGCGGCAGCGTTAGGAACGCTTTTAAAGTTAAAACCAATTTTACAAATTCAAGGTGAAAAATTGGATTCTTTTGCTAAAGCTCGTACTGTAAAACAGGCAAAAAACATTATGATTGAAACTATGAAAAGTGATTTTGAGAAAAAGTTCAATAATCCGGAAGGTGATAATATACATCTTGCCATTGCTTATACATATGATAGAGAAGCAGCAGAAGCATTTAAGTTAGAAGTACAAGAAGCATTTCCAAATAATGAAATTATTATACAACCATTATCATTAAGTGTTTCTTGTCATATTGGACCGGGTTCAATCGCATTAGCATGTTCTAAGAAATTATAAAATGATATTTTAAAAAATAATATGTAATTTACAAGTTCTCCTTTCAATGTTAAGATGAATTTATAGATAATATAAATTAACTGTCATCAAAAACAGAGAAAGGAGAATTTTTTACATGAAAAAAGTGAAACAAATATTAGCAATTTTAGGTATTGTTGTTTTAGTTGGAATGTATGGCATCACATTGTTTTGTGCAATTTTTGATAATAGCGATACAATGAATTATTTAAAAGCTGCGATTGTAGCAACTGTAATTGTACCTACGTTATTATGGATTTATGCATTTATTTATAAATTATTAAAAAAAGATGATAAATAAAATGAGGTATATAGATAATTTTGTCTATAATGTATATATATCAATAAATATTTTTGTGTAACAAACAGTAGGATAAGTGGATATGATTTGAAGAATAAGTAGTGAAAATGAATGATAAGTAGTTGTTTTGTTTTTATAAAAGTTTTGATAAAGAACTTAGAAAAAAGTTGTATATTAAAATTTGTTGTGAAAAAAACAGGAATAATGTAAGAAAATACTTGGAAAAGTAAGTGATTTTTGATATAATTCTTACAATGAGTACAGGTTTACCTGTAAATAAAATAAAAGAAATAAAGGTGGAACATTAAAATGGCATTATTACAAGAATGGCATAAAATTGCCTACAATGAAAAAATGGGTCAGGCAGAAATTAAACGCTTCTGGCAAAGATATTTTTTATTAGAAAAAGGTGTATATGAACAGTTATTAAAAAATCCGGATGAAGTTGTAAAAGGAACTGTAAAAGAATTAGCAGAAAAGTACAATCTTTCTTTATTAGAAATGGCAGGATTTTTAGATGGAATCAATGATAGTCTTGTACTTCCAAATCCAATTGATACAATGGAAGAAGATACAGTAGTAAGTCTTGGATTCGATAAAGTAAAATTATACAAAAACATGGTAGAAGCAAAAGCTGAATGGCTTTATGAACTTCCAATGTGGGATGAAATTTTTGACGAAGCAACTAAGAAAAAACTTTATTTAGAACAGAAAAAATCAGGTACAGTTGTAGTTGGCAAAAAAGTAGGACGTAATGAACCATGTCCATGTGGTAGTGGTCGCAAATATAAACAATGTTGTGGTAAATAATAAGCTGATTTTGGGTTTGTTTATAGTATAATCATATAGCAAGATTTTAAAATTCGTTATTGATAAATATATTTATTTGAAAATAAAGAATTTTATCAAAAAATCATATACATTTAATTCAAGTTTGTTTCATGGAATTTGAATTAAATGTATTAAAATTGGGGAATGGTTTTATTTATATTTTTATAATAATTGAGATTTTATATTTTTAAAAGCAGAGTATTTTTAAAAAGACATTTGGATATCAAAGATAAATGTATGGTGTATATCTGAGTTTCATAAGAACAATGGACTTGGTTTACGATAAAATCAATAAAGGAGAAGAAAAGTAATGTTAAGAAAAGTGGAAGAAAATCTAAAAGAGTGGCCCATTAAAAAGAAATTGTTGTTTTCTCATGGTAGTATTATTGTAATGACATTTATACTTATTGTAATATTATTGATGGGGATGGTAGTGATTGAATCTAAGGTACAGGATTTGTTTGATAGACCAACAACGAATATGTATTATAGTGGTGATGTACGTTATGCAGTTCTTGATATTCAAAGAGGTGTTAATCGTGTGATTGCAGCAGGAGAAACACATGGTGCAGAGTTGATTCCGGTATTAGAAGAAACTATGAATAATAGTGTAACTTTATTAAATAATGCATTTCCTGTATTGGAAAATGGTCTTTTAACAGAAAAAGGACGTTCTTTGTTGGCAGAAATGCAAGCTGTACTTGCAGAAGGTAGTAAATTACGACCACAGTTAATGGAGTACCTTGAAAATGGACAATATCAAGAAGCATTTGAATATAATGAATCTATATATAATCCATGTATGGTAGAATTTTTAAATCTTGCAAATGAATTAGATGAAATTGTTTATATAGCAGCTGCAGATTATACAAAATCTGCAAAAGCAACTGCTTTGACAATGTTAATTGCAGGTGTTCTTGCGTTAATTGGAGTAACTGCTGTTGCTGTATATATGTCTGCAAAAGTTACTAAAATTCTTACAGAACCGGTAAATGAGATTATTGATGTTGCAAAATTGATGAATGGTGGGGATTTATCGGCATCTTCTAAAATTACATATGATTCTGAAGATGAACTTGGTGTTCTTGCACATACATTAAAAGAAACCATAGAAACACTTTCTGCTTATGTTGATGAAATTTCTGAAACATTACGAGAAATTGCAAATGGTGATTTGACGAAACCATTTACAGAAATTACAGATTTCCGTGGCGATTTTGAAACAATTAAGGAGTCATTTTCTTTTATTTTAAAGAGATTTAATTCTACTTTAACAGAAATCAGCAATGCATCTGCAGAAGTAGATACAGGTTCTGATGAAATTGCACATGCGGCAAATGAACTTGCAGAGGGTACAGGGGAACAAGCAAGTGCAGTAGAAGAATTAACAGCAACAATTAATACTGTTACGGAAATGGCAGATGAAAGTGCAAAAGAAACAGAACAAGCATATAATAATGTATTAAAGAGTGTGCAAGAGGCTGAAATGGAAAGCCGTCAAATGGAACTTTTACAGCAAGAA
>JAFWXB010000147.1 GCA_017523185.1 Lachnospiraceae bacterium
GTAGAAGCAATTCGAAAAGTATTAGGTTAATTCTACATAAATAAAAAGAAGCATTTTAAAGAATGCTTCTTTTTTATTTAATATTTAATTATAAATAATAAAATATAACATACTGCATAAATTTGTCCGTAATATAAAGATATATTTATGATAACAGAAGTAAATGTCTTTCTATAATAAACAAATTGAAAATAGTTTTGTTGAATGTTTAATATTTGCTCAATTATAGTATTTAACATAAGCTCTATAAATAAACAAAAATCATATATCTATTACAAAAAAGTGATACATATGAAATTTAAAGCACAATACTCTATTATTTATTTCAACAAAAAACCACAATTATCAAACTTATATTATTTATTTTTTATAGTTGTCTTAATTGTTCAATTGCATGGTCTTTTAAAATAGGAGTTCCATGTTCATAAATAAATGCTCTTTTATCTGCCCCTGAAAATGCATCTGTTACATATTCTTCCATCAGATTCGACAAATGTCGAATTTCATCTCCTGTACCATCGGATAAATCCATCATAAGAAAATATACTTCATCAAATTTATATAAGTCATTATATGGCAGTTTTTTCTGTGTAATTTGTTTTGCAAATCGTATTAAAATATCCAGTTCCATGAATAGAAATAAGATAATTACTTTCTTATCATCTTCTATATCTTCTTTTAATTCTTCTAATCTTTGAAACGGTTTTAATGTTTCTTTTTTCTGTGGAATGGAACTAAGCAATCCATTTACAATTTCTTTAAGATGTTCCATCATTCCCTCACTTGTTACAGGGTGTTCTGAAAACGTAAGGGCTAATGTTCGGTTCGGTAAAAAATCTGCTCGAACTGTTTTTACACCCATATCAAATTTCATATCAAACTCTTGTTCTGCCAAATCAAAAATTTCATTCATAAATTCCTGTGTTCTCACACCATTACTAATAATTTCATCCATTGTATATCCTAATTCTTCAATTTCTTCTTCTGTAATTACACACCGAATCGTATTTTTCCCTTCTCTGCTAAATTCCATTGAATCACCCCCTTATACATCTGTTTCCATTTCTTCTTTTAGTAACTTTATTTTTCCTCGGATTCTCTGTAACGAATTATCAATCGACTTAATTGTTTTTCCCATTTGTTGTGCAATTTGTATATAACTATTTCCTTCCAAATATAAATCTAATACTTTTTTCTCCATTAGACTTAATTTATTTTGCAATTGTTTTTCAAATTCCATACGACATTCTTCTTCTATCATCATTTCTTCCGGACTAATTGATTTTTTAGATAATTGTTCTTCTAAAGATGCTCTATCCGAGTTTTCCTGATTAGAAAAAGAAATATATGTGTTCAATGGTATGTGTTTTTTTCTATTTGATGCTTCTAAAGCAGAATATAACTGACGATTGATACAGAGTTCTGCAAAAGAAGAAAATTTACATTCTTTTGTTTCATCATAATCTCTTACAGCTTTAAAAAGACCTATCATACCCTCTTGTATCAAATCTTCATTTTCACCACCTATTAAATACATAGCATTCGTTTTTTTTCGTACAAGTGGTTTATATTTTTTTATAATATAATCGGCAATATCTGAATTACCGGCACGAAATTCCTGAATTAACTTCTCATCCGTATAAATTTTATATTGCATATATCTCCTTACATCTCACTTTTTCGTGATGCTTGTATCTTATACTTCAACATTTTCATCAAGCGAAAACAAGTATTTATAATTCCACCAAATTTATTTTGCCAATCGCTGTCTTACAATTTCATATGCTAATACACCTGTAGCTACTGATGCATTTAAGGAATCAATATCCCCTTTCATTGGAATCGATGCAATCATATCACAATTTTCTTTCACAAGTTTACTAACGCCTTCGCCCTCATTTCCAATTACAAGACCTATTGCACCTGTTAAATTTAAGTCATACATTTGTGTTCCGTCCATATCAGCACACACAAACCACATACCCTGTTCTTTTAACTCTTTTATGGTATTTGTAATATTTGTTACTTTTGCAACAGGTGTATAATTAATTGCCCCTGCTGAAGTTCTTGCTACCGTTGGAGTAAGACCTACTGCACGACGTTTTGGAATAATAATTCCATGTGCTCCTGCCTGATTTGCAGTTCGAATAATTGCACCTAAATTATGTGGGTCTTCAATCCCATCTAAAATAATAATAAATGGAGATTCCCCTTTTTCTCTTGCCTTTTCTAAAATATCTTCTACTTCTGCATAATCATATGCTGCTGAAACTGCAATTACACCTTGATGTTTTCCTGTCTCAGAAAGTTGGTCTAAACGCTCTTTTTTTACATAATTAATAATTGTATCATGTTTTTTTGCTTCTCTTGTAATGGATTTAATTGGTCCATCTTGACAACCATCTAAGACAAATAATTTATCAATTGTTTTTCCGGAACGAAATGCTTCTAAAACAGCATTTCGCCCTTCAATTTTATTTTCTTCGTATCCCATGTATACTCCTTTAAATATGAATCTTCGCTTTTTCTAATCCTACTTTTACAAGTTCTACCATTCTTGGAAATTCATCTTTTAAATACAAATATCCCATAAGTGCTTCAAAACCTGTCGCTTTTCGATAATCTTTCATAGTTGCATTTTTTGCCATAGTTGGAGATTTTGCATTTCTACCTCTGCGATATACATCAGCTTCTTCTTCTGTCAAATCAGCTTCTAATGCTTCTATTATTTTTGCTTGTGTTTCTGCTTTTACAATGTGACTTGTCTGATAATGAAGCTGACTTGCTTTTGTATTTCCCTTTCCTACAATCACAGAACGAATCACCAAGTCAAAAATACCATCTCCAATATATGCAAGTGTAAGAGGTGAATATGTTCGAATATCTACCTCTTTAATATCGAACTGCTGTTTGATATAAGAATCAATTTTCATTTCCATTAAACAAGCTCCCATTTAACGCCTTCTCTTGTATCTTTAATTGCAACACCTTTTGCTAAAAGTTCATTTCGAATTGCATCTGCTGTCGCAAAATCTTTTGCTTTTTTTGCTGCTGCACGTTCTGCAATTTTTGTTAAAATAAACTGTTCTAATTCTGAATCTATACCTGCATCTGTATTTTTATTTTGTTCTGCTAATATCAATGCTTTTCCTGCTTCATATAATTCCAATGACAGTACATAGTCAAAATCTTTAATAAGTTCTAATTTTGTCTTATCATTTACATCTGCTTTTAATAC
>JAFWXB010000148.1 GCA_017523185.1 Lachnospiraceae bacterium
CCACCATAAGGGAACATATAAGAATCAGAGCAAACATCAACACCACTTGCAAAAAGTGTTTGTAAGTTATAAGATTCTTCTAATGTATAATCTAAATCTAATAAGGAAGCAGTTGCATGAGAAATTTCAAATGCAGTTACTTTGCTATAATCATGAGCACGAATACTTAGCTTTTCTAAAGAAAGCGTTTCACCTATTAGAACCGTTAATGAATGGATATCTGTTTTAATTTCAGGTGGTGTTGTATCTTCTATGTGAACAGTACAATCAAAGGATTGTAAACCATGATAAATTTTGATTTTATAACTTCCAACTTGAGAAGTGTCTACTTTGGAAGTATCTACAATAGAAAGTGGAACACTCCAAGATTCTCCAATTAAATAATCGGAAGGATTTTTACTTGGTTTTTGACCTAATTCCATAGTAAAAGAAGTTTTTGAAGCTTCTACTTGATAGAATGGGGTTAGCATGAGTGCAATTCCACCAATTGCAAGGAAAAATAAAATACATAAAAAAATAAGAAAGGGTTTGTAAGAGGTTTGTTTTTTTATAGTCATCACAATTGAAATTTCCTCCTTTATAAAAAATAATGTATCTCATAATTAAAAATCAGTATTTTAACGAATTAAATAACGTGTGTTCGACAAATTTTAAAAATAAATGCAAAGTATTATTTTTGTTATTAAATTAAGAAATTTGCATTAGTTTTTCTATACTTTTTTATCATATTTTATAAAGGATATTTAGTTATCGAACTTACCTTACATAAGTACCCCACTTTAAATGCATAGAACATGAAGTGGTAAGTAAGGAAAGTTATTTATATTCGGTTGTAAGTAAACAGTAAGAATGGATTGCGAATAGCTACTTGATATCGTATATGTGTCAAATATATTATACCATATTTTACAGGTTACAGAAAATAATTTTGCAAATCAATATTGTGTGGAGTATAATAAAAATTATGTAAAAAAATAGTAGCATTATTTTATCTTGAAAAGAAAATATAAGTTTTCGTTTTTTATATATTTCGTTCATATAAAATTCTTTTTATCTTGAAAGAATATGCTATGCTTGTTAAAAGTGTTTTTTTGCAGTTATACACTTTATAACTATATAATTATAAAAAGGAGGAACTATGAAAATTTTAAAGAAACTGGCAAATGAAATTTTTATTGAAGGTTTGAGTGGAATGGCTACCGGCTTATTTGCTACACTTATTATTGGTACAATTATTCAGCAGATAGGGTTGTTGGCATCTGATGAAATTGGAGATATGTTGTATCTGATTGGAAAAATGGCAGCAAGCGTTACAGGTGTTGGAATTGGTTGTGGTGTAGCTGTACGTTTTAAAGAAAGTCCACTTGTTATTATGTCTGCTGCAACATGTGGAATGGTGGGAGCATTTGCAAGTAAAATGCTTGCAGGGACGGTTCTTGTAGACGGAAATATTTGTTATTCGGGTCCTGGAGAACCTCTTGGAGCATTTATTGCTGCATTAGCAGGTATTTATATGGGGCGTTTGGTGTCCGGACGTACAAAAGTAGATATTTTGATTACCCCATTTTTAAGTATTATGACAGGTTCAGCAGTAGGGCTTTTATTAGGCCCACCTATTTCTGAATTTATGGTATTTTTAGGAACATTGATTAATATGACAACAGAACAACAACCATTTGTTATGGGAATTTTAGTATCTGTATTTATGGGTATGATTTTAACGCTTCCAATTAGTTCAGCTGCACTTGGTATTATTTTAAATTTATCAGGTCTTGCAGCAGGTGCAGCAACAGCTGGTTGTTGTGCAAATATGATTGGTTTTGCTGTTGCAAGCTATCGTGAAAATAAATTAAATGGTTTGTTGGCACAAGGACTTGGGACAAGTATGCTTCAAATTGGCAATATTATGCGAAAACCGATTATTTGGCTTCCTGCGATTCTGACAAGTGCAGTTTTAGGACCTATTTCTACAATGGTATTTAAAATGACAAATAATGCCACAGGTTCAGGAATGGGAACAGCAGGACTTGTAGGACAGATTACAACATTTCAGACAATGACTGCTTATGAAAGTGAAGCTGTTGTTGTATTAAAAATTATTATTTTACATTTTGTATTACCGGCTATTTTATCATATGAAATTTCTGAATTTATGCGTAGAAAGCGTTGGATAAAAAAAGGTGATATGAAATTGAAAGTATAAGAAGTGTCAGATAAAATGCAAAAGCAGATTACAAATATTTTCTTGACTTTTACTTTACATATTTAGTAATAAAAAATTGTAAATATAGCAGTAATATAAGTTATAAGATTTAAAATGTATATTTTAGTTTTTTATTTTTATATACTATTTTTTAATAAGGAGGAATGTTTGATGTCTACACAGAAAAAATCATATACCATGAACTTATGTGAAGGTTCGATTTTACAAAAATTATTATTATTTTCGTTGCCACTTATGGCTTCTAGTGTATTGCAATTATTTTTTAACGCAGCAGATGTTATTGTAGTTGGACAATTTGCAGGGGATAATTCGTTAGCAGCCGTAGGTTCGAATGGTTCGATTATCAATTTGTTGACAAATGTATTTATGGGATTGTCTGTTGGAGCAAATGTATTAGTTGCACGTTTTTTTGCATCAAAACAAATAGAAGAATTGCGAAAAACCGTACATACTGCAATTACAGTTAGTGTGATAAGTGGTTGTATTTTAACTGTTGTTGGTATTGTGTTAGCAAAACAACTTTTGATATGGATGAAAAGTCCTGCAGAAGTCATTGAACTTGCAACATTATATTTGCGTATTTACTTTTTAGGTATGCCGGCAACAATGGCATATAACTTTGGAGCAGCTATTTTGCGTGGGGTAGGAGATACAAAAAGACCTTTGTATTTTTTAACATTTGCAGGGGTGGTTAATGTAGTGCTTAATTTGATTTTTGTAGTAGGATTTCATTTAGATGTTGCAGGTGTTGCATTAGCAACAATTATTTCACAATGTATTTCAGCAATTTTAGTTATCCGTTGCTTGATGAAAGAAGAAAGTGAAATTCGTTTGGAAAAACAATATTTGGGCATAGACAAAAATGTATTTCTTCGTATTTTACAAATCGGATTACCGGCTGGTTTACAGGGGTCTTTATTTTCGCTTTCAAATGTTGTAATTCAGTCGTCTATTAATAGTTTTGGAGCGACAATTGTAGCAGGAAATTCAGCAGCAACAAATATTGAAGGGTTTATTTTTGTAGCAATGAATGCTTTTTCACAAGCAATCGTAGCATTTACAAGTCAAAATTTAGGTGCAGGAAAATATGAGCGTATCAATAAGATTTTAATTACAACACAATGTTGTGTATTTACTGTCGGAATGGTGATGGGAAATGCTATTTATTTCATGGGAGATTCATTACTTGGACTTTATACAGATAGTCCTGTGGTAATAGAAGCCGGTTTAAAAAGACTTTCGATTGTTTGTACAGCTTATGCCGTCTGTGGTATGATGGATATTATGGTAGGCTGTCTGCGAGGTCTAGGATATTCTGTAATGCCAATGATTGTATCATTGCTTGGTGTATGTATGTTTCGTATTGTATGGATTGCGATTTTGTTTAAGACAGAACAATTCCATACAATTGATACGATTTATTATACATATCCGATTTCATGGATACTTACGTTTAGTGTGCATGTGATTTGTTTCCTTATTGTAAGGAACAAACTAAAGAAAAAGTGGGGAGTATAATGGTCAAGTGGATATTCGCAATTCGTATTCACTACTTGCTTATAACAAAATAGCTACTATCGTAGCTTGTCAAATGGAGCTTGCAAACTCCATTTAATACAAGAAAGTTACTTCTAATTTAAGTGCAAAGCACTAAGTGGAGGTAACTTTCTTGATTTTGTTAAAATGTTGTCGTTTTTATACATGAAAAGTGCTTTCCAAATGCGACATCATGTGCTAAAATAAATACACTATGAAAATTATTATAATAAATGAGGAGGAATTTACTATGGGCTACTTAGAAACATACAAACAGTGGTGCACCGATGAATACTTTGATGAAGCTACAAAAGCAGAATTAAAGGAAATTGAAGGAAATGAAAAGGAAATCGAAGACCGTTTTTATCGTACATTAGAATTTGGTACAGCAGGACTTCGTGGGGTAATTGGTGCAGGTACTAACCGTATGAATATTTACACAGTACGTCAAGCTACACAGGGGCTTGCAAACTACATTATTTCACAGAATGGACAAGAACGTGGTGTAGTAATCGCACATGACTCCAGATTAATGCATGATGAATTTACAGATGCAGCAGCACTTTGTCTTGCAGCAAACGGAATCAAAACTTATGTATTTCCGGAACTTCGTCCTGTTCCAATGCTTTCTTTTGCAGTTCGTCAGTTAAAGACATTAGCTGGTATTGTAATTACAGCAAGCCACAACCCAAGAGAATACAATGGATACAAAGTATACTGGGAAGATGGTGCACAGGTTACACCACCACATGACACAAACATTATGGCAGAAGTTGGAAAAGTTACTTCTTTTGATATGTTTAAAACAATGGACAAAGAAGCTGCTATCGAAGCTGGTCTTTATGTAGTTCTTGATGATGAAATTGATGAAAAATACTTTGCAGAAGTTCGTGCTCTTTCTATTCATCCTGAAATTATCAAAGATATGGCAAAAGACATCAAAATTGTTTATACACCACTTCATGGTACAGGACTTCTTCCGGTTACAAGAGTATTAAAAGAATTAGGATTTGAAAATGTTTATGTAGAACCGGTACAGGCTATTGCTGATGGTAACTTCCCAACATGTCCATCTCCAAACCCGGAAAGTGCAGCTGCTTTTGAACTTGCTCTTAAACTTGCAAAAGAAAAAGATGCAGATATCGTATTAGCAACTGACCCGGATGCTGACCGTCTTGGTGTATACTGCAAGACAAAAGAAGGCGAATGGGTAAGCTTTACAGGAAATATGTCCGGTATGTTAATTGCAGAATATATTTTAAGCGAAAAAACAAAGAATGGTACAATGCCTGAAAATCCTGCATTAATCGAATCTATCGTTACTACAGATATGGCAAAAGCTATCGCAGCAGCTTACAATGTAGAATTAATGGAAGTTCTTACAGGATTCAAATATATCGGTGAAAAGATTCGTGAATTTGATGAAACAGGAAGCCACAATTATGTATTCGGTTTAGAAGAAAGTTATGGATGTCTTCCAGGTACATATGCAAGAGATAAAGATGCTCCTGCAGCAGTTGTTATGCTTTGCGAAGTTGCAGCATACTACAAAGCTAAGAATATGACTCTTTGGGATGCTATGATTGAAATGTACGAAAAATATGGCTATTACAAAGAAGGTATTACAACATTAACATTAAAAGGTATTGACGGTGCAGCTCAGATTCAGGCAATTATGACAAAAGCTCGTGAAAATGTACCAACAGTTCTTGGTGATTATGAAGTTCTTGAAGCAATTGACTACAAAGCAGATACAAGAAAGAATATGAAAACAGGCGAAGTTACAGCTAGTGGACTTCCAAGTTCTAATGTTCTTTACTATCAGCTTAGCGATAATGCATGGTGCTGCGTTCGTCCTTCCGGTACAGAACCTAAGATTAAATTCTACTTCGGCGTAAAAGGAACTTCCTTAGAAGATGCTGAACAGAAATTAGATAGCTTACAGAAAAATACAATGAAAATGTTTGAATAAGTCATGATGAAAGTATACATTTGTCCGAAATGTGGTTGGTTGAGGCTAGTGTCAAGACGTAAGGACGTGGAATGTCACAGATGTGGTGTTGATGAGATGACACTTACAAATCTGGAAATGGCACGCTTTACCGATATGACCGAGAAACAGAGAGAAGATTATAGTGTTGCTTGGTTATA
>JAFWXB010000149.1 GCA_017523185.1 Lachnospiraceae bacterium
AGACATGATTAAATTTGTATGTACAAAGGATTATAAGGACATGAGCAGAAAAGCAGCTAACGTAATTAGTGCTCAGATTGTTGCAAAAGACAATTCTGTATTAGGTCTTGCAACAGGCTCTACACCAATCGGAACTTATGAATGCCTTGTAGAACGTTACGAAAATGGAGATTTAGATTTCTCTAAAATTACAAGTGTAAACTTAGATGAATACAGAGGACTTACACATGATAATGACCAGAGCTATTATTATTTCATGAACCATCATTTATTCTCTAAAGTAAATATTGATGTAAACAATACTTATGTACCAGACGGAACAATTGCAGATGCACAGGAAGCTTGCGAAAAATATGATGAAATCGTAAGAAGTACAGGTGGCGTTGATTTACAGTTATTAGGTATGGGACATAATGGACATATCGGATTCAATGAACCGGCAGATGTATTTGTAAAAGGTACAAACTGTGTAGACCTTGCACAGAGCACAATTGATGCAAATGCACGTTTCTTTGCTTCTAAAGAAGAGGTTCCAACACAGGCATATACAATGGGTATTGGTACAATTATGGCTGCAAAGAAAATCCTTGTTGTAGTAAGTGGTGCAGATAAAGCTGAAATAGTTCATAAAGCATTCTTTGGTGCAATTACACCTCAAGTTCCGGCATCTATTTTACAGTTACATCCGGAAGTAGTTGTAGTTGGTGATGAAGCAGCATTTGCAAAAATTAAAGATTTAATCTAATTTAAGTTAATAATAAGGACAAATTTTGTTGTCGTGTAAAAATTCGCCAAGTCATAAATGATTTTATGAAAATTTTAGGTTTTGACACGAGCCTTATGCTATCGCAAATGGATACAAAGGTATCTTTGGTAGTGAAAGTCTTATGGAAACTCATGAGTTTTGTATGCTTTTGAGTATATTTGGAAGTGAATGTACATAAGAACCCAACGTGTTTTAGCCGTTGGAGTGTCAGAAAGCGAATGGTTTATTATGAAATAGATAGTTAGGTTAAAAAATTTAAGTTTCATATATTCATTCATAATGTAGGAGAATTTAGCCTCATAAAAGCAAACAGTTCATGGTTGGCTAATGGGGAAGTATTTATAAAAATCCCCCACTTAATGTTATCTTCAAGTGGGGGATTTCTTATGGAAATTATTTGTTATATTTTTATGCAACTGTGAACGCATATGAAATAATAAAATATAGCAAATTGCTTTTAATGTGGTAATTTAGGGGAAAATAATTTTAAAGTATGGAGTGAGAAAAACATGATTATAAAAAATGGAAGCGTTTTTACAGAAGAAGGTAAGTTTAAACAAGGAAATGTTATTATTGCTGATGGAATGATTAAAGATATCGTTTGTGATGCAGAAGTAGAAGATACAGAAGTAATTGATGCAACTGATTGTTATGTAATTCCGGGACTTGTAGACATTCATTTTCATGGTTGTGTAGGGCATGATTTTTGTGATGGAACACACGAAGCGTTTGATGCAATTACAGAATATCAGTTAAAAAATGGTGTGACAAGTATTTCTCCTGCAACAATGACATTATCCAGAGAAGAACTTGCAGGCATTTTCAAAGCAGCAGGAACATATGAAAATAAAACCGGAAGTACCATTCGTGGTATTACAATGGAAGGTCCTTTCGTATCTCTTGCAAAAAAAGGTGCTCAAAATGGAGCATATATTCATAAACCAGATGTAGAATTTTATCGTGAAATGCAAGACTTATCCGGTAATTTAATTAAACAAGTAGCAGTAGCTCCGGAAGAAGATACAGATTTAGCATTTACAAAGGAAATTAGCAAAGAAACAACAATTTCCGTTGCACATACAACAGCAAATTATGATATTGCAAATGCTGCATTTAACAATGGAGCAACTCATGTAACACATTTATTTAATGCAATGCCACCATTTTTACACAGAGACCCTGCTGTTGTAGGTGCTGCGTTCGACCATGAAAATGTATGTGTAGAAATGATTTGTGACGGAATTCATTTACATCCATCAACCGTACGCTGTATGTTTAAACTTTTTGGTGCAGATAGAATTTGTATGATTAGTGACAGCATGATGGCAACAGGTTTAACAGATGGAGATTATGCATTAGGTGGACAGCCTGTAAAAGTAACAGGAAAAACAGCAACACTTGCAGATGGAACAATCGCAGGTTCTGCTTCTAACTTACATGATTGCTTAAAAGTTGCAGTAAAAGAAATGGGTATTCCATTAGAAGAAGCTGTATTAGCATCTACAAAGACACCTGCGAAATCCTTGTGTTTAGATGGAGAATGTGGTATTCTTGCAGTAGGCAGAATTGCAGATTTAGTTATTTTAGATAA
Source organism: Lachnospiraceae bacterium (assembly GCA_017523185.1). The sequence continues at coordinate 2,358 of JAFWXB010000149.1, forward strand.
AGAATTAAATATTTGCAAAGTAATTAAAAACGGAACAATTGTAGAATAGAAATATTTTTTTAATTATATAGTTTAAAATTTAGCATGACTGGAGGGAGAATATGGTTACAGAAGGTGGTTTTAATGAAAATATAGTAGGAGATGATGTCGGACAAGCTTCTATTAAGATAAATCCACTAACAGGTTTATACTTCAGTCATGCTTTTTTTGAACAGGCTGAAGTAGTATTAAAGAAAATCAAGCCAGATACATACTGTATGGTAGCTGTAGATTTAGAGCATTTCCGTTTGTTCAATAAGTTATATGGTAGAGCAGAAGGCGATTGTCTGTTAGTGTTAATTTCGGATTTACTAAAAGTATATCAACGCAAACATGGTGGCATTGTAGGCTATCTAGGTGGCGATAATTTTGGTATTTTGACTGTTTATGATAAAGAACTATTAGAAAATTTATATCAAAAGATAAAAGACATTGTTAATAAATGGAATAATATGGTTGGTTTTTTGCCGGCATTTGGAATTTATCCGATTTCTGAAACAACAACATCTGCTGCTGCAATGTATGATAGAGCAACAGTTGCATTATCTCATGTACTGGGGAATTATGTAAACCGAATGTGTGAGTATTATCCGGATATGGATGAGAAAATCGAAGAAGAAATTCGTTTATTGTCCGAAATTCAAAAAGCGTTAGATAACGAAGAATTTATTTTTTATGTACAGCCACAATGTGATATTACAACGGGAAAAATTGTAGGTGGAGAATCACTTGTGCGTTGGAAACGTGGAATGAAAGCAATTATTCCACCGGGGATTTTCGTACCCGTATTAGAACGAAATGGTTTTATTGCAGATTTAGACCGTTATGTATGGGAAAGAGTTTGTAAATGGTTAAGAGAATGGTTAGATAAAGGAAATCGTCCGGTGCCGATTTCTATAAACGTATCGAGAATTGATATGTTTTCGATGGACGTTCCTGAATTTTTATTACAGTTAGTTCATAAATATAATGTACCGGCAAATCTTTTAAAAATTGAAATTACAGAAAGTGCATATGCAGAAAACGAAAAGAAAATTATTCAAGCAGTACAGAGATTAAGAAAAGAAGGCTTCCTTGTAATGATGGATGATTTTGGAAGTGGATATTCTTCTTTAAATATGTTAAAAAGTATTTCCGTAGATGTCTTGAAAATGGATATGCGCTTTTTAGAAATAAATGAAGATGAAGAAGAAAAGGGAATTAGCATTTTAGATTCTGTGATTAATATGGCAAGACAAATGCGAATCCCTGTTATTGTAGAAGGTGTTGAGAACCAAAGACAAGAAAATTCTCTGTTAAAATTAGAATGTCATTATGCACAAGGATATTATTATTATCGACCAATGCCTATTGGAGATTTTGAAGTATTGATTTCTGATGAGCGTAAAGTAGATTATAAGGGTATTCGTTGCAGACAGAATGAAAGTTTACATACAAGAGAATTTTTAGATAGAAACTTGTTTAATGACACAATGGTCAATAATATTTTAGGACCTGCTGCTTTTTATGAAATGTATGAAAATAATATTGAGATTACACGAGTAAATGGACAATATTATGAATTGGCAGGAATCGAAGATGATATAGATAGTGATTATCATAAGAAGTTTTGGAATCATGTACGAGATGATGACAGACAGTTATTGTATTCCATATTTGCACAAGCCTATGAAAATCCACTTGGTGGTGCACAAGGACATATTCATTTTATTCGTGATGATGAAAAAGTGCTTTGGGTATATATGCGTGTATTTTTCTTACGTGAACGCGAAGGACATAAGATTTTCTATGGTTCTTTAACAGATATGACAGGTGTACATCATAAACACGGAGAAGTACTTCATATTCCAACAAAAGTATATAAATTAAGTCAAGAACAAATGTTTCAAATGGAACAATATTATGGAAATTTACCTTGTGGTTATGGTATTGGAAAAGTATTATTAGATGATGCAGGAATG
>JAFWXB010000150.1 GCA_017523185.1 Lachnospiraceae bacterium
CATCGCTTAGATGAAATTGGTGTAAACGTACAATTAAATACACCAGTAACAAAAGAACTTTTAAAAACAGAATATTCTGATTATGAAGTTATTTGTGCTACTGGTGCAAAACCAAATATTATAGAAGCATTTACGAACTTTAAACAATGGGCAACAGCAGATGATATTTTAGCAGGAAAAGCATTCCCAAGTCGAAAAATTATAATTATTGGTGGTGGAAGTGTAGGCTGTGAACTCGCAGATTACTTAGCACCACTCTTAAATGACCGTTTTATTCGCAATCGTGATATTACCATTTTGGAAATGGCACCAGAAATTATGATGACAGAATCAGGTGCAGGAAGAAGTCATTTAGTCCAAAGAATGATGGGTAAAGGAATCCATATTGAATGTCTTGCAAAAGTAGTTTCTGTTACACAAGATACAATTACTTACGAACAAAATGGTAAAGAAATCTGTATTACAGATGCAGATACACTTGTATTTGCTACAGGATATCATATCGAAAGCACTATGGAAGATATGTTAAAAGAAGTAGGTGTAACTTATCATTTGATTGGAGATGGACATAAAGTCGGAAACATAAAAGATGCTATTTTTGAAGGATATCAGGTTGGGAAAGAAATTTAACGAACGTGTATTTTAAAAAACACTTGGAATTTATATTTCCAAGGGTTTGAACGTTTTGAAAACTAACTAATGCTTATTCTACGATAATGTGTCTTGTAATATACTATTGTGGAATAAGCATTTATTAAATACATAATGAGTTTCTTTCTCCTCTTTAAGATTTATTTAATCTGAAGAATCATTATCTTATAACCATAAAATATTTTCCCCATATTCTCATTTACTTACGAGAAAGATATTTATCAATTATAGCCATGATGTTACTAGTATTTGCTCGATAATCTTTAACAACCAATTTACTTTCATCTACAACATCAATCAATTTTTTTGCCTTAAACATTGCAGATTCGTTCTTTTTCTGACTATCATCAACCTTTTTTCCCAGATATACTCGTTCAATATCCTTACAAAACCATATAAAGTCATATCCATTTCCATCACAATATCGTTTAGCATTTACTAGAAACTCTGCATCTTCTGGTTTACTATCATAATCATCACAATCAAAACAAAATATTACTTTAGACTGATTCGTTTTATTTCCTACAGCATATTGAGAAATTAAACTTGAAATTTCTTTTTCTTTATTTTTATATTTTCCTTTTCCATCCATATATACAGGACTAAATTTAACCTGTGCCTGATTATATTGATAAAAACGGTCGAGAGTATCCTTTATATAAATCCAATCCGATTTACATTTTTTATTTGTTTCAACCACAAAAATCAGTTGGAGCCCCATTATTCTTCCTCCTCACTTAATCCAAAAATCCCAATAAAATCAATGGAATCCACATTAAAAGGAGACCCCTCTATCATCCCGTTTCTATATAGTTTTGTAGGCGAATAATTTCCATTTGTTGTCCATGGATATATACTTCCATCTATTGATAAAAAATCAATTGACTTTTTATGTTGTTTCAAAATATCCATTGGACCAACATTATGAGTCGTAAAACAGAGTTGCCCCTCTGCATATTCCATTAAATACTCTAATAATGCACATAGATAAACATCATGAAGATTAGAATCAAATTCATCAATAAAAACAATTCCACCTTGCACCATTTCCCTTAAATATGCGTACAACTTTATAAGTTTTTTTATTCCAGTACTTTCAAATTCTACAGATATTCTATACGAATCATATATCATTACTAAATTGCAGATATAGGCATTATGACTCTCTTTTCTATCTATTTCAATATCTTTCAAATCAGATTTAAAAATATGGATAAACTCATATAAATTCTTAACTGTAGTTTTAAAATATTCATACATATCTTTATCCACTACATTTTCTGTAACATTTATCACATTCAACTGTTCTGCATCCATACCCAAAAAATGACTCAGTAATGAATCTATATCTGTGTCACTATTTTCCATTTCATTCATATACTGTAATGTATTTTTAACAAAATATTCTCTATGGTCATCTGACTGGTCTAAATATACATGTAACTTTTTACCAAATACAAACAACGCAACTAAACTACTAAAAACCCTGGTTCTATACGGTCTATTTTTATTCGCTTCTGAAATGAGAATCTTTTCATAAAATAATGCACACATAGATGTATTTTCCAAAAGATTTACTGTTCTCTGCCAAATCATCTCAGAAAACATTTTATCCCCCTTTTCCCAAATAGTACGAACTTTACCTGCAACCACTTCAAAAATAGTTTCCATTACATCAATTTTAGAAATGGCTCTTTTTGAAGAAAGCTGTTCATAAGAAATAATATATTTTCCTATTTTATTTTTTGACAAAGTTAATTTATATCTAAAATAGATTAATGCGTCACCAAATTTCGCAATAAAATCTGCTTCAATAAATAGCTCCCCTAATCTTTTATTAATAATTGCATCTAAATTCTTTTGTACAATAGGATTATTTAAATATCCTGAATTAATCAGAATATTTTTCAAAATATCTACAGAAGTTACAATTCCAGACTTACCAGAACCATTCATACCATAAATTCCTTTAACATTGTATTCCTGTGTATCAATATTTTTCGAAATAATCTTTTTATAAAATGATAACGAAACTAACTTATCTAATGTTTTTATTCCTTTAACAGAATAGCTAACCAAAAAAATATCTTTCATTGCTACATCCTCCTTAATGATACTATAACACATAGCAAAAGAAAAATAAATACATTTTGTATTTATTTTTCTTTATTATATGTATTTTTTCTTACTTTTATCATAGAATTTCACAAATTAAAATATATATAATACATATTATTCCCTTAATTTTTTGTATGACCACAATTTTATTTTTAACATAACAAAAAACCTCTCAAAACAAATGTCTTGAGAGGTTGTAAAACGTCCTGAGTCGTATAAAATTGTATAATTTCGAACAAATTCCTAACGTTTTGAGAACTGTGGTGCACGTCTAGCTGCTTTAAGACCATATTTCTTACGTTCTTTCATACGTGGGTCACGTGTTAAGAATCCGTTTGCTTTTAATACCGGTCTGTATTCTGCATCTACCTGAAGTAATGCACGAGCGATACCATGTCTGATAGCTCCAGCCTGTCCTGTATATCCACCACCTTTAACGTTTACTAATACGTCAAATTTGTCAACATTTTCTGTTGCAACTAATGGCTGACGAACAACTACTTTTAATGTTTCCATTCCTAAATATTCGTCGATATCTCTTTTATTGATTGTAATTTTACCTGTTCCAGGTACTAAATATACTCTAGCAACAGATGATTTTCTTCTTCCAGTTCCGTAATACTTTGTAGTAGCCACTGTAATTTACCTCCTAATTAAAATGTTAATGCTTCTGGTTTCTGAGCTGCGTGTTTGTGTTCAGGTCCAGCGTATACAAATAATTTTTTGTACATTTCACGTCCTAAAGGTCCTTTTGGAAGCATACCTTTTACAGCAAATTCAATAACTCTTTCCGGGTGTTTAGCTAACATTTCTTTTAATGTAGTTTCTTTCATTCCACCTACATAATCAGAGTGACGGTAGTAAATTTTCTGGTTTATTTTTTTACCTGTAACTTTGATTTTTTCAGCGTTTACTACGATTACATAGTCACCTGTATCAATGTGTGGTGTAAAGATTGCTTTATTTTTTCCTCTTAATACTTTAGCGATTTCAGATGATAAACGTCCTAATGTCTTGCCTTCAGCGTCAACTACATACCATTTTCTTTCGATTGTAGCAGGACTAGCCATAAATGTTTTCATTTGGTTTTCCTCCATAATAAATATTCAAACTTACAATTTGAGTAATTCGGAATCTCGTATGTCCGGACGCTATCCCTCTTTTACCCTACTTCTAATGAAACAAAGCAACCGTTCTTCTATAATATTCTGCAATGTTCCATACTGTTCTCACACATACAAGTATCTGTTCACTTGTATCTGTATTCATACCTACTATATAGTGAAATGTCTGCCGGGGCTATGGCCTACATTTTTGTACTCACATACTGTGATATTATAGTACACGAATCCGGCTGTGTCAATCTTTTTTTCAGTACAGTTTTAAAAAAACAGTTTCCTTTTCCAAAAAATCTGCGTAAACTATTATACTTTTGACAAAGTAACTGTCACCTCTTAAACTAACAATTCCATAATTAATCGATTTTTCTTTGTCATTCCTATCATTTTCACAAATGAAAAACACTTACAAAATTCAAAAAATTACGATTTTTTATACTCAATTCCTATCATAGTAAGTCCATGTGCCGGTGCTGTTGGTCCGGCTACAGTTCTATCTGTTTTCTCTAAAATTATAGGAATGTCTTCTGGTGCAATTTTTCCTGCTCCCACATCAATTAGTGTTCCTGCAATAATACGAACCATATTGTATAAAAATCCATTTCCTGTAACACGAATTTTAATAATATTATCTTCTTTTTCCACAGTACAACGATAAATTGTGCGTATGGTTGTTTCTGCTTGTGTATTTACAGAACAAAAACTCTTAAAATCATGCTCTCCTTCTAAAAATACAGCTGCTTTTTGCATAGCCTCTATATCTAAAGCATGATGATAAAAATACGTATCTAATCGTCTTGTCGGATTGCGAAATTTTGTATTTAAAATACGATATTCATATGTTTTTTGACTTTTTCCTGCTCGTGGGTGAAAATTTGCATCTACCTCACAAGAATCCTGTACGACAATATCTTCCGGAAGTCGGGCATTTAATGCAAAACTGATTTTTTCAGCCGGAATACGTGAATCCGTATCAAATACACATACATTTCCAAGAGAATGTACACCTGCATCAGTACGGCTTGCCCCTGTCACGACAATTCGTTCTTTCAATAAATCAGAAAGTGCTTCATTTAATTTTTGTTCAATTGTAACTGCATTTTTTTGTAATTGCCACCCACTATAATTTGTTCCATCATAAGCAACAATTAATTTTATTCGTTTCACGTTCTGTTTTCCTTTTTCTTATTGATTCCTAATATATTATAAAAATTCTCTATCTTAGTACTATTTATCATATTTAAGATAGAGAATTACTTAGTGAAATACACCGAACTTATTAAAAAACTATTATCCAATACTCTGTTATTGTGGAAATGGCACAAAAATCCCTGCTACAATTACAACAACTAAAAATGCAATTAAAATCATATATGCCATTCTATCTTC
>JAFWXB010000151.1 GCA_017523185.1 Lachnospiraceae bacterium
AACAACTTGATATATGCGACCAAAAAACAACAGAACTAGAGTTACAACAACAGATACAAGAAGAAGAAACAGAAAAGTATCAGTTAATGAAAACAACACGTGAGTTTTTACAAAAAGCAAAAGAAAAACTTACATCTAAATATATGGACCCTGTTGCAAGAGGATTTTGTAAATATTACCAAATGCTCACAGGAGATACGGAAACGGAATGGATGTTAGATACAAATTTAAACTTAAAAGTTTGTGAGTATGGAGAAATGCGTGATACAAAATGGTTATCAGCAGGATATCAGGATTTAATGGGAATTTGTATGCGACTGGCTTTGACAGAAGCTATGTATCAACAAGAAAAACCGTTTTTGATTATGGATGACCCATTTGTAAATTTAGATGAAGAAAAAGTAGAATGTGGTAACAAGTTATTGTTATCTGTGGCAAAAGAATATCAGGTAATTTATTTTACTTGTCACGAAAGTAGAAAACCGGAATAAGAAAGCATAAAGAAGGGCAGTCAGAAAGAAAATGATATGCAAAATATAGTATTTTTTAATAGATATTAGATTTTGTATATAGTTTTTCGACTGTCTTTCTTTTATTTTTGTTCAAAACAAAACATATATTCGATAATAAAATATATATAAAAATAGAATGATAATTATAGAACTTATATTTGAAAAATATAAATGTAAATTTAAGATATTGTACAAATTTGTCTATAAGAGAAAATATATTATTAGTAATGGTAAGAAATGTCTTTATAAAAGAAACAAAAGTATTATATTTTTATGGAATTTTTTATATTTTATCAATTATAGTTAGAAAAGAAAAAATATAATAGAAAATAAGAAAATTTTGTCATAAAAGCATAAAAAATTTCGCAGATTATATCAATCTGCGAAATTTTTTTGTTCATTTTTCTAAATTCAAACATATTTATTTTAGTGATATTTCTGGTATTTGTCAATTGTTTTTCTAAAAATCGTGAAAATATGTCATATTTTTTTGATTTAAGCTGTAAATTTATTCATTTTTTATAGAACAAATCAAAAAATATTGGATTTTATTTTAAAAAATATATTTTTGTGGTAGTGATTTCAGATTTTAAGGGGTCAAAAAAGTGGTCAAAAATATATCGAAAAAGTTTGCTTATTTTAAGGTAAAAACAAGAAGTATTTGAAATTGTTTTAGATTTTTAAGGGGTCAAAAAGTGGGTCAAATATTTTACAAATATTGATATTTCAAGGTTTAGAATAGGTATTTCGCAGATTGATATAATCTGCGAAAAAATGAATATTTGCTATTGTATCTTAGATAGTCTTAGGGTGTGCAAATGGATTTAAAATTATTCGAACATAATCAAAAAGCATATGAATCAGCCATTTTTTTGATGGAAGAAACAGGAAAAGCAGCAATTATTCATCCAACTGGGACAGGAAAATCGCTCATTGCATTTCAGCTTGCAGCAGATAATGTTACAAAACAAATTGTGTGGCTTGCACCAAGTGAATATATTTTTAGAACACAACTTGAAAATGTCATAAAAATTTTAAGAGGTCAAAATATCTGTCATTTTTATCAACATACAGAATCCCTAGAGTTTTTTCTTTTCCAGCAAAATGAAGAAAGTGTTGTAGAAACAGACTCTCAACATTTGCAACAAAAATTAACAAAAACAAATTTGGAAAGTTTACAAAACAAAAATGAAAAACAAATAGATTTGTTTTTATTGGAAAGTATATTTTCTAATATTCATTTCTTAACGTATGCAAAACTTATGCACCATGAAGATTGGATTGAGGTTTTAAAGCCGGACTATATTGTATTAGACGAATTTCATCGTTGTGGTGCAGCAGAATGGGGCAAGAGTGTAAGTAAATTGTTGGAATATTATCCAAATGCAAAGCTTTTGGGGCTTTCAGCAACAAATATTCGCTATCTCGATAATCAGCGTGATATGGCACAAGAAATTTTTGAAGGAAATATTGCGTCGGAGATGAGTTTGGGAGAAGCAATTGCAAGACATATTCTTCCAACACCAAAGTATGTATTATCTATGTATGCTTATGAGGAGGAATTAAAATACTGGAAAAAACGAGTTTCTTCTATTAAAAGTGATGTTCGTAAGAAAGAAAATGAAAAAATTTTAGAACAATTACGTCGTGCTTTGGAACAATCAGAAGGAATTGAACATATCTTTGCACGTCATATGCGAAAAAAAGACGGGAAGTATTTGGTATTTTGTGCAGATAAAGCACATATGGAAGAAATGCTTTCTGTTTCGAAAGAATGGTTTTTTCTTGTAGATAAGCAACCTCATATTTATATCGTAACATATGACAATCCTATGACAAGTCAGGAATTTACTTCTTTTAAGAAAGATACAAGCAATCATCTGAAGCTGTTATTTTGTATTGATATGTTAAATGAAGGTGTTCACGTAGATGGTGTAGATGGTGTGATTTTATTGAGACCAACTGTTTCTCCTATTTTATATTTTCAGCAAATTGGAAGAACACTTTCAACAAAAGTTGTAAATAGAGTTTCAAATTTCTTAGGTAAAGATGAAATTATAAAGCAGGATTATTTAGAACTGGAAGAACCAGAAGCACCAGTTATTTTTGATATTGTAAATAATTTTGAAGCTTTATATTCTATAGATTCTTTGCAAAGTGAAATAAAAGAAACTTTTACGTTTCAACATTATGGCGAGCAGGAAAAAAGAAAGTTTCAAAATAGTTTTCGTATTTATGATGAGATTCGAGAATGTAGGGAATTATTTACACAATTAAAAAGAAATCTTTCAGCAACATGGGAACAGTATTATCTTTTGGCAAAACAGTATTATGAGCAACATAAAAATCTTTCTATTCCAAAAAGTTATGTCACAGAAACAGGACTTACACTTGGAACATGGTTAATGACACAGCGACGTATTCGAGTAGGAAAAGTTGTTGGGCATTTAAGTAAAGAACAAATTTTGCGTTTAGATGAAATTGGTATGGAATGGGAAAATGGACAGACACGAAGTTGGAATAGAGGTTATACAGCATTAAAGCAATATGTAGAAACATATGGAAATGCAGATGTAAAAGCTGATTATGTTACAGAAGAAGGCTATGCACTTGGAAAATGGATAAGTAATTTAAGAAGTAAATGGAATCGTGGAGAGGTAGAAAAGTTTAAATATAATCAAGATTCCATGGAAGAAATAAAAGTATTGCAAGAAGAAAGTATTAAAAAAGAAGAAAATACAAAGAAAAAAAATCCTAAGAAAGTAGTATCTGAAATTTCATATACATTACCTAAAAATTGTATTACCTATGAGCAAGTACAAATGCTAAATGAACTTGGCATGATTTGGGATAAAAATGCGTATCAATGGAATCGCAATTTTTACGAAGCTAAAAAATATTTTGAAAATAATGGAAACTTAAATGTTCCACATGATTTTATTACAACAGATGGTATTCGTCTTGGAACATGGATAAATAATCAAAAAAATATTTATGCAGGAAAAAAGCGAGGAGCAGCACCACTTACACAAACACAAGTGGAATGTTTGGAAAGTATTGGAATTGTGTGGAGAAAAACCTATCAAAATTTATATGAAAATATACAAGAAGAAAATAAGAAAAGATGAACGGAGGAGGGAGTACAAAGGTGAGAAAAACCAAACTTCAAAAAAGCGTATTAAAATTTATAAAGCTGATGAATATTGTTTTGATGACAATTCCATTTGCAATTGGTTGGCTCTATTATTATGCAGACCGTACAGCTTCTCCATATTATGCAAAAGGTAATTATTTGATTGTAGTATTATTTGCAATTTTATATTCCATTTATGGAAAAGTATATGATGCACTATTGTTGTCTTTAAATCGTATTTCAGAAATGGTATATAGTCAAGGTTTGTCAGCTTTTATTTCAGATGGCATTATGTATGTCATTATTTGGCTTTTAACAAAACATTTACCGAATCTAATGCCAATGCTTTTTATTTTTGCCTTACAAATTTTACTTGCAACGATATGGTCGTGGATAGCGAATAAGTGGTATTTTTATCAATTTCCTGCAAGAAAAACAGCTGTTATCTATGATAATCGTATGGGATTAGAACAACTTGTACGAGAGTATGGACTTGATAAAAAATTTCAAGTCAATACTGTCTTGGGGGCAGAAGAATGTATTCAAAGACAATTAAAAGATTTAGAAGACATTGAAACTGTTTTTTTCTGTGGTGTGCGTAGCCATGACCGAAATGTCATTTTGAAATATTGCGTAGCCAATAACATGGATGCGTATGTGATTCCCAGAATTGGAGATGTGTTAATGAGTAGTGCAACACAGATGCATATGCTTCATCTTCCAATTTTAAAAGTAGAACGCTATGACCCACCAATCGAATACTTGTTCGCAAAACGTTTAATAGATATTGTAATTTGTGGCATTGCTTTAGTTGTATTATCTCCAATTATGCTCATTGCTGCGATTGCAATTCATATGACAGATAAAGGACCTGTCTTTTATAAACAATGTCGTTTGACAAAAGACGGAAAAACATTTGATGTCTTAAAATTTCGTAGTATGCGTGTAGATGCAGAAAAAGATGGAGTAGCACGTCTTTCGACAGGCGAAAAAGATGACCGAATTACACCAGTTGGAAAATTCATTCGAAAAACAAGAATAGATGAATTACCACAGCTTATCAATATCTTGAAAGGAGATATGACAATTGTAGGACCAAGACCGGAACGACCGGAAATTGCAAAACAATACGAGGAAGAATTACCGGAATTTGCATTAAGACTGCAAGCAAAAGCAGGGCTTACAGGGTATGCACAAGTATATGGAAAATACAATACCACACCATATGATAAATTGCAGATGGACTTGATGTATATCGCGAAACCGAGTTTGTTGGAAGATTTGAGAATTATGTTTGCAACTGTGAAAATATTGTTTATGCCGGAAAGTACGGAAGGAATAGCAGAAGGGCAGACAACGGCAAGTGGAGAGTTAAAAAAAGAGCAAAGTGGTTCAGATACAGTACAAGAAAATAAGCAGAAAATTTCTAATGTAGAACAAATAGTGGAGTAATAGTGATGAGAATAAATGAAAAAAATCAAATCGGACAACCATTAATTTCTATTATTATGCCTGCTTATAATTGTGAAAAATATATAGAAGATTCTATAAAAAGTGTTTTATATCAAACTTATCAAAATTGGGAATTGATTGTAATTGATGATAAGTCTAAGGATAATACATATGCTTTATTGAATAAATTGAAAGTGCAAGATAATCGAATTAAAGTCTTTCAAAATGAAAGAAATATGGGAGTTGGACAAACCAGAAACCGTGGTGTGGAATTAGCAAATGGACAATGGATAGCATTTTTAGATAGTGAT
>JAFWXB010000152.1 GCA_017523185.1 Lachnospiraceae bacterium
ATTAATTTGATAATTATAATTCTTTATTATTAACAAATCTTTATAAGAAAAAGGATTAAAATCCTAATTGATACCAACTTCCGATTTTAATCCACTTTCTTATTCGTTTTATTCAATTTATTGAATGCCCCCTGCGAGAATCGAACTCACAATTAACCCTTAGGAGGGGTTTGTTATATCCATTTAACTAAGAAGGCAATTTCTGATAATCATTTTTTAAAAATCTTACCGAAATATTTTATCACAACTTCATTCTTCTTTCAAGAAGCAGATAATAAAAACAGTTTTATTACAAAATATCAAACATTTACATAAAGTTAATATAAACTTCTATAAACATACAGTTCCCTGCATCCAAATACTTCCTTTGAATCTTCTTCCAACAGCAGGTTCACCAAGTAAATCTTTCTCATTAATAGTAACATCAAAAATCAATTCATTACAATTTAATTTTAAACGATATATTTTTTCACCTGTTAATGTATTCTCATGTTCATATAATTCTAATATTTCGCCTAAAATACTATATTGGTCGCCTTCAATTCCATATGGCATAAAAGAAGTAAAAACAATACTATAAATATCTTCTCGCAAAATTCGTTCAGAAAGAGCATCATAAATATCCATATCATCTAAAGTCAAATTTTCCATAGCTTCTTCATTACCTTCTCTTGCTTCTGCCATTAACTTATTTCGCTCTTTTGTTTTTTGATAGGCAACTTTTTTAGCAAATTGTTTTTGCTCAAGTGGCAAAATAATCTTCCCATCTACTGACAACGCCGATAAAAATACGCCTCTTAATGATGTAATATGTATATTTTTTCTATATTCTGCCAAAAAATCAGCTACATTTTGTAAATAAAAAATAAGTGTTACACCAAGTCTTAATTCATCACATATTCCTGCATAAGCTTCCTTTTCTGCATATTTTTCAATTTCTACAGATTCATTCGTAGAAATTTCTCCACCTTCTACATAAGGATAATAATATCCTACCTGAAACACATCTTCTTCATCATATGTACCACGAATGGTAATCCCAATATGATTTCCAAATGATTTGGATAATTCTGCAAATTCATATCCTTCGGAATCTTTTGTAACTTTCATATGTTCAGGACATTCTATAATTTCATCTAATATCATTTCCAAATCTTTTTTCTTAATATCAGAAAATCCAATCGCTCTTAAAAACTTATGCACAAATTTTCTCCTTACTTATAGTCTTTTGCCATTTGTAATGCTTCTTTTTCTTCCTCTGATAAAACAGTAACAGCATTACCACCTATAATTTCTTTAATATATGTATAACAACCTTCTCTACTATGAACTGCATTTAAAACAAAACCATCTTCTTTTTCATTAAGCAACGCAAGTGAAAAACTCAATTTCCCTCCCATTTCATGAAATGCATTATATTTTATTAAACCAATTTTCTGAAATGTAAACGTCATTTTTTCAAATAACATCTGAATATTCGATGCATTTGCCATATTTGATTCCACTAAACCATCAATCTGTTCTAATCTTTGCAATAATAACTGTTCCAAACTTTTTGCGTCTTGACCACCCATAAATATATTATATTTTTTCTTTAACTGATTCATTTGTACAATATTTACAATCAACATAATAAATAATATACCTACTGTTACAGCAAGACCTATAATAACATAATCGGAATCAATACCTAATAATTCTGAAATCATATTTCCTCCGTTCCTTAATTATTCACACTACGAAGCAAGTCAATAATTCTTTCTAATTCTTCTTGTGAATAATACTCAATTTCTAGTTTTCCTTTATTTTTATCTTTACGATGAATACAGACTTTTGTACCAAGCAACACTTTCATCTGTTCTTCTAAATCTCTATAAATAATATCTAATCTTTCATCCGAAACTTGATTCTTTTTCTGCTGTTTTGCTTCTTGATTCAAATTTCTTATCAATTTTTCTGTATCTCGAACACTCAACTTCTCATTCACAATACGCTGTGCAATTTCATATTGTTGTTCTTGTTGTTCAATTCCAAGTAATGCTCTTGCATGACCTGTACTTATCATTTCATCAATTACCATCTGTTGTACTTTTTCACTTAATTTTAACAAACGCATAGAATTTGTTACAGCTGTTCGGCTTTTTGAAACACGTTCAGCAACATCTTCCTGCTTTAATCGAAACTCATGAATCAATTTTCTATATGCTTTTGCTTCCTCAATTGGATTCAAATTTTCTCTTTGAATATTTTCAATTAACGCAATTTCCATAATTTCCTGTTCTGTGAGTTTCTTAATAATCACAGGTACTTCTTTTAAACCTGCCATTTTTGCAGCACGCCATCTTCGTTCTCCTGCAACAATTTCATAATATCCATCTTTTTCACAAACAATTAAAGGCTGTAATACTCCAAATTGTTTAATGGATTCTGCTAATTCCAACAATTTATCTTTATCAAAGTTTTTCCTTGGTTGATTTCGATTTGGTTCTACTTTTGTAATATTAAGTACCACTATCCCTTTCATATCAATATCTAATACTTTTTTCCCAAATTCAGCTAAATATGTAGCTAAATTCATAGAACTCGTTCCTTTACCAGCACTACCTTTTTGATTTGCAACTGATATAATTCTTCCCATTCTACATCCTTTCTTTGATTGGAATCACACTTTTTTTCATTATAACACTTATAATACTGTATTTCCATAAAAAAATGTTTCACGTGAAACATTATAACTTTCGCCCCTAATAGTAACTTCTACGTTTCTTTAAATCAAATTTATATTATACTACTTTAATTTTAATAAAAAATCATTTGTATAATATAAGAAAAATGTCTATAATAAAAGTAATATTTTCAAGGAGGTTCTTTATGAAAAAAAGTACAAAACGTATTCTTTTTGTAACAGGTGCAACACTAACTGCTATATATGCGTATAACAAATTTATTTCTGCTACAGCCACAAAAAAACAATTGCTTTCGACTGAAGAAGGCAACTATTTCGAGTGGACACATGGAAATATTTTCTATACAAAATATGGAACAGGTTCTCCAATTTTATTGATTCATGATGCAAACCCAACTGCTTCTTCAGAAGAATGGTCAAAAATTGCTCGCAGATTATCAAAACATCATACTGTTTACGCAATTGATTTATTAGGTTGTGGTCGCTCTGATAAACCGGCATTAGAATATACAAACTATCTATATGTACAATTAATTACTGCATTTGTAAAAAATATTATTGGAGAAAAACCAATTATAATATCCACAAATTTATCTTCCTCCTTTGTAATTATGGCAAATCATATGGATAATACTTTATTCCAAAAAATGATTTTTATCAATCCAAGTTCTTTAAAACAATTACAAGTTCTTCCTGATAAATTATCAAAATGGAAAAAAACTCTTGTACAACTGCCTTTCATCGGAACATTTATTTATAACCTTTTAACAAACCCACACAAAATTGACAAGGCATTCCGTAACCAATATTATTCCAAACCACAGCTTATATCTTCCAAACTAGAAGATATTTATTACGAATCAGCACATACAAATGACAGCAACGGTCGTTATTTATATTCAAGCTTAATTGGAAATTACTTAAATAATAATATTGTTCATGCTTTAAAAGCACTTGATACACAAACTTTAATTATTGGCAGTAACGAACGAACAAATTATGAACATACTTTAGATAATTACCATAAACTAAATCCAAGTGTTGAAATTATGCGAATTACACATGGAAATCTTTATCCACACATGGAAATTCCGGAAAAAATGACTTCTATTATTGAAAATTATATTAAGTAATCCACAATTTTATTATTATTTTATAATAAATGTGCCAAAATCCCACTCTTTCAGATGTGAGATGGATAGCATAAAATATTAGAAATACACACCAAATTAATACACAAAAGTTGCTTTAGACCAAAGCTATCTTATGCTTGTATAAAAAGTTTTATAAGGGATTGTTATGTAAAACAAAACAAATAACATTTATTTCCTGTTATTCTTATTGTATTTGTTTTATTGGCAATCCCTTATTTATTATATTTATTATATTTCTTATAAATATATAAATACTTATAACTTTTTAATATAATGTAAATTCCATAAATTTTAAAAATAAATGCAAACTATCGTTTTTATTATCAAAATAAGGAATTTACATTGATTTTTGTATATTTCTATTAAATACTTTACAAAGTATTATTAATTATCGAACTCCTATTAATATAATTTTGATAACTAAAAATAAATACTACTTACAACGGTTTTTTTGACGGTGTTCCTGCTTTTCTTGGATATTCTTTAGATGTACCTTTCACTTTATCAATTACTACAAATGCTCGCTTAGAATCTCCTAAATCAAATTTAATTATATCTTTAATTTTTCCACCAAGTAAAAATACTGCACTTTTGGAAGCCGTTACTTCTTCCTCACAATCTCCTGCTTTATAAGAAATAAACTGTCCACCTATTTTTACAAATGGAAGACAATATTCACTCAATGTTGCAAGATTTGCAACTGCTCTCGATACACATAAATCAAATTTCTCTCGATATGTTTTTTCACGAGCCAAATCTTCTGCTCTGCCATGAATTGCAATAATTTCTTTTAACCCCAATTCCTCTATTACTTCTTGTAAAAATAAAACACGTTTGTTTAAAGAATCAGCTAATGTTACTTGAAGATTTGGGAATACGATTTTTAATGGGATTCCCGGAAATCCGGCTCCGGTTCCCATATCCATAACACGGAGCGACTGATATAAATTTACAGCACGAATCAATGAAATGCTATCTAAAAAGTGTTTTTCCATTACTTCATC
>JAFWXB010000153.1 GCA_017523185.1 Lachnospiraceae bacterium
ACCGTAAGTATTGACAGAGTAAACAAATGTTTGGGTATTGTTGTTCCAAATGAAGATATTGCACGTATTATGAGCAATTTAGGTTTTGCACCTGTAATTGATGGAGATAATTTAACATTACAAGTTCCTGCATATCGTGAAGATGTGGAAACCTATCAGGATATTGCAGAAGAAGTCATTCGTATGTATGGTTATGACCATATTGTACCTACGTTTATGCCAAGTGCAAAAGTAACTGTTGGTGGAGAAAACTTAGAACAAAAGACAGAAATGCGTTTGAAAAAAGCACTTTGTAGCGTAGGGGCACATGAATGTATTCATTATTCCTTCTTTTCACCGTCTGATTTGGATTTATTAAAATTACCGGAAGATGCACCGGAACGTCATGCAATTCGTATTATGAATCCAATTAGTGAAGAATTGTCTTTAATGAGAACAACATTAGTAGCATCTATGATAAATGCAGTTTCTCGTAATCAGAAAAAAGGTAATTTAGAAGGCAGATTATTTGAAGTGGCAAAGAAATTTATTCCAAAAGACCTTCCATTAACAGAATATCCGGACGAACGTCAAACACTTTGTGTAGCTGTTTTTGGAGAAAAAGAATCCTTCTTTACTATGAAAGGGATTGCAGAAAAAATTGCAGATACATTACATCTTACTTTTACTTATGCAAATACAAAAAATACATTTTTACACCCATATCAGACAGCAAGTATCAGTTGTAATGGTGTAGAAATCGGTTACTTTGGAAAATTAGCATATGATATTGCAAATAATTGTGACCTTCGTACACCTGTATATCTTATGGAAATGGATTTAAAACTTGTATCACAATGGTATGGTAAAAAAGCTATATTTACACCACTTCCAAAATTTGCAGAAGAACAATGAGACCTTGCAATTGTAGTAGATAAAACTGTTACTTGTGGTGAAATTGAAGAAATAATGAAAAATGCTTGCAAATATATTACAAGTATTAAATTGTTTGATATTTACGAAGGTGCACAGATTGCAGAACATCAAAAGAGTATGGCATTTACTGTTGTATTTACACCAAAGGACGAAGCATTTACAACAGAATCCGTAGATGCCTTTGTAAAGAAAATATTAAAACAATTAAAGAAAAATTGTGGTGCAGAACTTAGAAGTTAAGAAATTAAGATATGAAGATAGAAAGAAACCAATAAAATAGCTATAAAAAATAATAAGGATATTGTATATAGGATTTCTAATAATACAATATCCTATTATTTGATTTGTGGAAACTTTTTATGATAATATAAATTCAATAGATAAAAAGTTTTGATAAGTATAAGCATTTTTATATCGCACTATATTTTTTTGAAAAAATGATGAATAGCTATTTAATTTCGGAAAATAGCAGTTTTAAATATAAAAATAGGGAGACAGTATGGAACAATTATTAAAATCGGATTTTTATTTTGATTTACCGGAAGAATTGATTGCACAAGACCCTTTAGAAGACCGTTCAAGTTCGCGTTTGTTGGTATTAGATAAAAAAACAGGAGATGTAGAACACCATATCTTTCGCGATATTTTAGATTTTTTACAGAAAGGTGATTGTTTGGTATTAAATAATACAAAAGTTATTCCAGCTCGTTTAATGGGAGTACGTGAAGGTACAGGAGCTACAATTGAAGTTCTTTTATTAAAGCGAAAAGAAAACGATATTTGGGAAACTTTAGTAAAACCGGGGTAAAAAGCAAAAATTGGAACAAAAATTATCTTTGGTGATGGATTATTAGTGGGCGAAGTTGTAGATATTGTAGAAGAAGGGAATCGTTTGATTCAATTTCAATATCAAGGTATTTTTGAAGAAATTTTAGATAAACTTGGACAAATGCCATTACCACCTTATATTACACATCAATTACAAGATAAAAATCGTTATCAGACTGTATATGCAAAACATGATGGCTCAGCAGCAGCACCAACAGCAGGACTTCATTTTACGCCTGAATTATTAGAACAAGTACGTCAAAAAGGGGTAGAAATTGCAGAGGTTACACTTCATGTAGGACTTGGTACATTTCGACCTGTAAAAGAAGATAATGTGTTAAATCATCATATGCATTCAGAATTTTATAATATTGAACAATCCGAAGCAGATAAAATCAATCGTGCAAAAGAAAATGGAGGTCGTGTCATTTCTGTTGGAACAACAAGTACAAGAACTTTAGAATCAGCAGCAGATGAAAATGGAAAATTAAAGGCTTGTAGTGGTTGGACAGAAATTTTTATTTATCCAAGTTATAAATTTAAAGTAATTGATGCATTGATTACTAATTTTCATTTGCCGGAATCTACACTTGTAATGCTTGTTTCTGCTCTTGCAGGCAGAGAACACGTACTTTTTGCATATCAAAAAGCAGTAGAAGAACGTTATCGTTTCTTTAGCTTTGGCGATGCTATGTTTATTGCAGATTTAGAGAAGAAATAAAATAATATTTGAATATAACAGAAATATGTTATATTGAGAAAAGAATGCAAAGCTCTTTCTTACTTTTTCGTATATGAGATAGAAAAAGTAAGAAAGAGTTTTTTTATTATAAAAACTATAAATAAAAAGTGATAAGTAAAGTAGAATTGAATATTTTTAAAATTTTTTCATATAGTAGTAGAAAATAAAACAAGAGGTTACAAATTGGAACAAATACATAATAACCTTATGGAAAAATCAGAGAAAAATATTTTATTATACATTGCAGATATGTTATTAGAAGATGGTTTGATTACAGAAAAAGAAAGAGATAAGATGAAAGCAATGGTGCATTGTGAGGATACGATATGGAATTAGAGGTCACACAAAAACGAGTTGCAATTTATAACAGATGTAGTACAGAAGAAGAAGCACAGATAAATGCATTGGTTGCACAAGTCGAAGAAAGTCGAAAAATTGCACTTGCAAATGGGTGGGAGATTTACAATCAATATATTGAATCAGAAACGGGTACAACAATAAAAAGACGAATGGAATATCAACAGATGTTAGAAGATATGGAACGGAATTTCTTTGATATTGTTATGATAAAGTCGATAGATAGGCTGGTGCGTTCCACAAAAGATTGGTATTTGTTTATTGATAAAGTCATATCGTATGGAAAACAATTATTTATTTATATGGATAATAAGTTTTATGAACCGGAAGATGCACTTATTACAGGAATTAAAGCTATTCTTGCAGAGGATTTTAGTCGTGAGTTATCTAAGAAAATTAAACATGCACATAGACGAAGACAAGAAAATAAATTAGGAATTAATATTACAAAGCCTATGTATGGGTGGGATAAAATAAGTTCTAATACAT
>JAFWXB010000154.1 GCA_017523185.1 Lachnospiraceae bacterium
AGAAAATCCAATAGGATGATAAACTTTGGGTCATGAAAGGCCTCCTTCTCATGTCAATATAACCAATTTTTACAAGTATAGTTTATCATAAAATTTAGTTATGGTAAATATGTATATTATGTATTTTTATTATATATTTAGTTATGGTAGAATCTATTTTAGTCAAAGAACACAGATGTTTCTTTATTAGAATCTATAATTGTGATTTTGTGGTTGACAAAATAGAAACAGTCTGAAACAATATATCAGATATAAGAAATGATAGAATTTTTTATAATAAGTAAACAAATATAAGATTTAGGAGGTTACTTCCATGGGAATGACAATGACTCAGAAAATTTTGGCAGCACATGCAGGTTTAGAATCTGTAGTTGCCGGACAATTGATAGAGGCAGATTTGGATTTGGTATTAGGAAATGATATTACTTCTCCGGTAGCAATCCATGAAATTGAAAAAATGAATGTAGAAGGTGTATTTCATAAAGATAAAATTGCGTTAGTTATGGACCATTTTGCACCAAACAAAGATATTAAATCGGCACAGCATTGTAAATGTGTGCGTGAATTTGCTTGCAAAAACGACATTACAAATTATTTTGATGTTGGAGAAATGGGAATTGAACACGCATTATTACCGGAAAAGGGTTTAACTGTTGCAGGTGATGTAATTATTGGTGCTGACTCACATACTTGTACTTATGGTGCACTTGGTGCATTTTCTACTGGTGTAGGCAGTACGGATATGGCAGCAGGTATGGCAACCGGAAAAGCATGGTTTAAAGTACCATCTGCAATGAAATTTGTATTAACAGGAAAACCTGCAAAATGGGTAAGTGGAAAAGATATTATTTTACATATTATTGGTATGATTGGCGTAGATGGTGCATTGTATAAATCCATGGAATTTGTAGGAGATGGCATTGCATATCTTTCTATGGACGACAGACTTACAATTGCAAATATGGCAATTGAAGCAGGTGGAAAAAATGGTATTTTTCCGGTAGATGATGTTGCTAGAGAATATATGAAAGAACATTCTACACGTCCATTCGTAGAATATGAAGCTGATGAAGATGCTGAATATGATGCAGAATATGTAATCGACCTTAGTACATTAAAACCAACCGTAGCATTTCCACATTTACCGGAAAATACACGCACAATTGATGAGGTGGGTGATGTAAAAATCGACCAAGTAGTAATTGGTTCTTGTACAAATGGTCGTATGGATGACCTTAGAATTGCTGCTTCTATTATGAAAGGCAAAAAAGTAGCAAAAGGACTTCGTGTTATCGTAATTCCTGCAACACAGAAAATTTATTTAGATGCAATGGAAGAAGGCTTGATTCGTACATTTATTGAAGCTGGTGCAATTGTAAGTACACCAACTTGTGGACCTTGTCTTGGTGGTTATATGGGCGTTATGGCAGAAGGAGAACGCTGTGTATCTACTACAAATCGTAACTTTGTAGGTCGTATGGGGCATGTGGAATCCGAAGTATATCTTGCAAGTCCTGCAGTAGCAGCAGCAAGTGCGATTACAGGTAAGATTTCCGGTCCTGACGAAGTAGTGGAATAGTGCAAAAA
>JAFWXB010000155.1 GCA_017523185.1 Lachnospiraceae bacterium
AAAACTCTGTTTTTATACTTCTTTTGGTGGATTAATACGTTCAAATACCATATCATACCCATCATTGCCATAATTTAAAGAGCGATTGACACGACTAATTGTTGCTGTAGACGCACCTGTTTTATCTGCAATATCTAAATACGTACGTTGTTCTCTTAACATTTTTGCTACTTCAAAACGCTGTGACAATGACAATAATTCATTGATTGTACATACATCTTCAAAAAATTTATAACATTCTTCTCTGTCTTTTAAAGATAAAACAGCATCAAATAAATAATCAACTGCTTCTGTTCTTATTTTCTTATTCATAATTACCTTTATGTCTCCTTTTTTACAAAAATCCCTAAAAATATTATAAAATGAATTGAGATATACGTCAAATTAAAAATAAAAGAAATTGTCAGAAAATACTATACTTTCCATATCAAATATATTAAAATAAAAAACAAAATTATATATATTTCAATTTACAAACTTCTTTTTTATTGGAGGTAAATATTTTTTATGAAAAAAATTAAAAATTTCTTTTTTTCGTTCGTTCCATTATTATTAGGATTTTGCATTCAATATATGGTATGTTTTTATTTAATGTTACTTTCAGCACTTTTTATGTTTGTGATTGCTCCATCTGTCAATGGATACTATGCATATTCCATCAATGATTTAATCGACTTATGGGTAAATATAGATTTTAATACATTGATTATGCTTGTATTTGCTGTCATTTGTATTACTATCTTTGGATTGTGGTATTATAAAAGTTGTGGTAGAAATTTTCGCATAAATATTGCCAAAACATTTCACCCACTTCAAATCATAGGAATTGTACTTCTTATTCCTGGAACACAATTTTTAAGCAGTCTTTTAATCAGTTATATTTCTGTTATTTTTCCAAGTTGGTTGGAAACTTATGAAGAACTTATGGAAATGGCAGGATTAAATGAAGATATTTCTTTATTTATGATGATTTATTCTATTTGTCTTGCACCAATTAGTGAAGAATTGATATTTCGTGGTGTAACACTTCGTGTTGCACGAAGAACCTTTCCATTTTGGATAGCCAATATCTTTCAAGCACTTTTATTTGGTGTATTTCATATGAACATGGTACAAGGCTGTTATGCATTTGTTTTAGGTCTTATTTTAGGATATATATGCGAAGCAGGTGGCAGTATTTATTTTTCCATTTTGTTCCATTTCTTATTTAATCTTTGGGGTACAATGGCATCGGAATTTTTAAAACATATCCATCCTGCTCTTATGGGAATACTCATTATTGTTGGAGCAATTGGTGGAACTTTTGGTGGTCTTTATTTATTCAAAAAAGGCACATCTGCATTAAAATACAATCACAAATATCAATAAAATTTTATTTATTTTACAAAAAATATGCCCTCCATCCTACTTATCTTTGTAGGAAGGAGAGCACAAAAATATTCATAAATCTTAACCTTCTATTCCTTCAGTCTTTTTTCCAAACCAATAGGTAAACCATGCCCCTATAATCAAAAGCACAATTCCAAGAATAATTGTCACTACATTAATATTATTACGTCCCATTTTTACAACAATGGCAATTGGTGAAGCTACTATAAGTCCTAAAATACCACTATATGTAAAAGAACGATAATTTGCAAATAGCCATTCTATTAACTTTGCTACTGCAAAAATACCTACTATAACACCTATTCCAAATGGGGCAAGAACACCAATGGAATGAATGAGCGTTGGAACATCAAAATTTACAAGTCCTTTAATAAATTCACTAATTGTATCTATAATTCCTGTATAAACGCCAAGTATCATAAGTACCAAAGAACCACTTACTCCCGGTACTACCATAGTTGCTGACGCAATGATACCAATGATAAATAATTTTACCATAAAGAAAAGACTTAATTCAAAACTTGCAGAACTTGTTTCTGTTTCATTCATAACAGCCATTCCAATTGCGATTCCAAAAAAAATGGCAAATATCAAAATATGCAAAATAGAGATACTTTTATGTTCTTCTCGTAAACTTTCTTTTGCAGGTGCAATAATTGCAGGCACACCACCAAGAATTAAACCAATAAAGCAAAAGCAAGTTGGAAATGGATATTCTTCCAAACAAAATGGAATAATAAAGGAAAATACTCCAATTCCTAATGCCATTCCAATTGCAAGTGGTAATAATATCATAAAAGACTTTTTAAAATCTTTTAATAAGGTATTGACTGCACCAAGAATTTTTTCATAAATTCCCATAGATACCATCATTGTACCACCACTTACACCCGGAATAATATTAGCAACACCAACAAGCATTCCTTTAATAATATCTGTTATCATTCTTATTTTGTATGATATATTTTATTTAAAACACATATATCATACTCTCCTTTCTTTCTTAATTCTAATATAACTTAATAATTTGATAATTATAATATTTAAGTAAAATCTATAATTGAGCAAATTTAGAATATTGCACAAATTTATATAAATTGAAAAATTATTCTAATTCAAATTATGTAAAAAAATATAATTTTTATCTATGTTTTCTTACTGAATCAAACTCATATTATTTTACTATAATTATTAGCAATTCTATTTACTTGTAATATATGCTTTTAAAAAGTCTATCAATGTTTTCATTTCTTCTTGTGTTCCAATCGAAATACGAAGATAATTACTAATTCTTTCCGGTTTACGGAAATATCTTACATAAATATCCTGTTTACGAAGTTCTGTAAATAATTCTTCTGCTGATACATTTGGATGAGAAGCAAAAATAAAATTGCTTTTTGAATCTCCAAAAACAAATCCAAGTGCTTTTAATTCATTTTTTGTCCATTCTCTTGTTTCTATAATTTTATTTCTTGTCATTTCAAAATATTCTTTATCAGACATTACAGCTGTACCAAGTTCAATGGTAAGTGCGTCCATGGTATAAGAATTAAAAGAGTATTTTACATCATTCAAATATTGAATCAATGTTGCGTTACT
>JAFWXB010000156.1 GCA_017523185.1 Lachnospiraceae bacterium
CTACCATCAATCTCAAAAAAGACACTTTTTCCGATTTCCTGTTCTCCTTCTAAATTGATATTATAATAGTCTTCACAAATATAAGATGCCATTTCACTTTCTGTTATTTTATGCCATTTTAGGGGAACAAAATTATGTAAAATTTCTAATGCTTCTTCTTTTGAATCTCCAAAGGTATCATATGTACTATTTGCCCAAATTTCTTTTCTATGTTCATTCCAATAATTCAAATCCCTTTCATATTCAAATTCAATTGGAGCTTCTCCATACCAATCATTATATTCTTCCATAAGTTTCTCATCTGTTACGTTACTCATATCTTGTAAATAAATAACAGCCATATCAAATGCACCTTCTGTATAAATATAAGCTTTTCCGGTTTCTTCATCAAATCCGAAACTTTTTCTATGCTCTGCTTGATTATATGGGTCACATGTAGTACCACCAATATGTGTTACATTGCCATTGGAATATGAATAGATATATACATATGGTACTTTTCCCATTTTACAAAGTAATAATTCCGGAACAGCATCTTCATCAATATCTTGTAATGCAAATCCTTCCATATATCCGGAAACATCACAATCTACATCTTGCAACAACAATGGAACAAAATTTTCTTTATTGCTTAAAAAGTCTTTATATGCCTGTGTCCATTCTAAATTTTGACCTATTTCTTGTTTATCTGTTTGAATTGGAGTTTCCGATACTGTCAGTTTTGTGACTGTCATTCCTCCAAATGGACTTTCTTCATTTACTTCTGCTTCTACTTGAATATAATATGTATCTGAAATATCTGTATCGTAAATATGTTTTGTTTGTCCTTCGATAGAAAATGTATTTTTAGAAGTTTTCCATATAGAGATTGTTTCTATTTCAGGAACTCCCGGTTCTAAACATTCAAATAAATTATAACTACCATCGGGATTTTTAGAAAGCCAATCATATTCATAGATTAAATTTTCAAAAAAATCAATTGCTTCTTGTTTGTCCTTTAATCCGTTTTTCCAAATATATTCTTCTCCCATACAAAATTGTTCTGCTGATAATTGATATCCATTTCGTACAAGTTCTGTAATTTCATCATCTCTCTGACTAATCTCTTTTAATAATCCTTCTTCCTCAAAAGAATCCAATCCTTTAAAATCATTAAATACCATCATATAATAATAAATCAATTCTTTTCTATAATCAGGAAGATTTTCACTTGTACGTTCTGAATTTTCATCTCCTGCAACAAGACTTGCCTGACTAACTCCTCTAATAAACCCTTCAAACATCTGCATTTCTGTATTTGTATACTGTTTTGTTACTTCTATCGGATATTTTGTTGTATCTTCTTTCTGCCCCAAAAGTTCTGTTGTAAATTCCGTATTAATTTCCGTATTTTTTTCATTATTTACAGATTCGCTATTATTTTTACCTGAATTACAACCTATAATTCCCAAAGATAATGCCAAACATATAAGTGTGGTTATTACTTTTTTCTTTTTCATATGTTTCCCTTTCTAATTTTACATTCGTCAAACTCATATTAATAATATTATTATACTTTAACTTTATACCAATGTCTAATCTTTTGTATTACCTGTTTGCACTTAAAGTAATATGTTTTTATATGAATTTGACATAAAAAATATCTTTGCCTTGCTATATGCAAAACAAAGATATTTTTCATTTTATAAAATTTTTTCAAGAATTTATATCCTCTACTTTTAGTGAATACAGACTACTTTTTATCTTTTTGCTAAGTAGAAAATCTTTATAACTGTTTTATAAATTTTTCCACTTCTTTCCATGCTTTTTTTGATTCCGGAAGTAACATACCTGATAATTGAAAAATATGAAACATATCTTCATAAATACTCAAATGCACATTACACCCTTGTTCCGTTGCTTTATGTGCTACTGTTACAGAATCGCTTAAAAGCATTTCCGGTGAGCCAACCTGAATAAGCATTGGTGGAAAATTTGTAAAATCTCCAAATATCGGTGAAAGATATGGGTCTGTTCTGTCATGTTCTCCCCAATAATCATTTATGTATATCATGCTTTCTTTTGTATTTCCAAATAGTAAATCTGTTGTAAAATTTTTTTCGTAAGATTCTCCACTTGCTGTTAAATCTGTCCATGGAGACATTGCAACAATCCCACAAGGAAGTGGCATATCATGGTCTCTTAAATACATAATAAGTGCCATTGCAAGACCACCACCGGCTGAATCGCCTCCTACAATAATCTGTTCCGGACAATAACCTTTTTTTAATAACCACTCATAACAAGTAACAGCATCTTCTAACGCTGCCGGATAAGGATGTTCCGGTGCAACACGATAATCAGGTGTAAGTACGCCACAACCATGTGCTGCCTGACTATACCAAACAGCACAACTATAATATGCATTTCGAATGGTAGAAACATAACCTCCACCATGAAGCTGTAAAATAACTTTTTTCATATTTGGATTTTTATTCGGTAATAAAAATTTCATGGAAAAATTTTTCAAGTCAATATGTGTCATATTATACCCTTCCGGAACTTTCCATTCCGGTTCTACATGACCGATTTTCTTACGAAGTTCGCCCGATTTTATTTTTTTTCCAATTTTCATATTATTTGTAATATGATAAAATAAATCACTAATAATTTTTCCCTGTACACTACTTTCTTTTCCTTCCACATAAGATGCAGAAGAATTATTTACTTCTATCATATATGAAATCTCCGTTTTAATTCTGTTCTTGCAATATAATCTCCTATAATAACAGTTCCAAGAAAAATTGTCAAAGAAAAAAACCCTGCTGCTATAATTAAATATGGAAATGTAATTATTTTAACCCATAAAAGAATAAGTCCTAAAGCACTTAATAACAATGTAGCAATCTGTACAATAATATAACTTTGCCAAGTTCTTTTGTTCACAATCATTAAAAATAAAATTCCAATATCTAATAAAATAATAGCAATTGGATATACCACATTCACACCCCAACCTTGATATCCTGTAATATTATCTGCCAATATTAACAATACCATTGCAAATAATACAGAAAATATCATCTTAAATAAATGGGTAGATTTTCCAAGAATGGTAATACGCAAAAGCACGTTTACATAAATCAATCCTAATCCGATTAAAAGCGTCCAACCAAATTTCCAATGTTCCCAAAAACTAATACCTACAAATACACCAAATACAACAATTGATAAAAATAATACAATATTCTCTAAAAATCGAAATCCTCTTACTGCGATTCTTGCATCAGGATATGCATCTTTTCGCTCAATTCCATCCCATTCTAATACATGATGGCACAATGGACATTGTTCTGTATTATCTAAAATTTCCACATTACACATTTTACATCTACTCATTGTACACCCCATTCGTTTCAATTTCTACACTAATTCCATCTTCTGCCATTTTACGGAAAAACTCACGCTGAATCGAAGTATCATAGAAAATAGAACTAAATGTAAACACTACTGTATTTTGATAAGAATTTATCGTTCCTTTAATAAATTGTCCTTTTGAAACAGGAAGAAACGCATAAAACATTTTTATATAAGGTTCATATAATGGATCAACTTCCACTTTTCCAATATTTGTAATTGTCGTTGTATTTGCATATGCAGAC
>JAFWXB010000157.1 GCA_017523185.1 Lachnospiraceae bacterium
AGGACTACTATCTTCATAGCAGTCCTTGTTATGTAACTTTTTTGTTACTATTTGTATTTTACCAATTTTATCAACTGAACATAAAAACATAAAATATTATTACATATTTCCAATCTTACTCTACTTCTACTGTTGGAATATTATAATTACGTTTCATTTGTTCATATAATTGTTGTGTCAGTCCTTCTCCAACTTCATCTAAAAGAACATCTGCAAGTTCTTCAATAGCTGTATCCATAAACATATCCGAATACTGTGAAATTGTAGAAGATTCTTCTTCATCTTTATGTGAAAATGTTTTCTTTACATCTTTTATAATTTCTTCTAAAAAATAAGATTCAAAATCTTTGATTACTTCTTTTAATTCTTCTTCACTTGAAGAAGATGAAAGATTATTTACGGAATTTTTTAAAGAATCTGTTTTTTGTGTTGCGTTTGTTTTTGATTGCTCTAACATAAATGCCATATTGTTAACTGCTAAGCTCATATCATTTCTCCTTTATCATTAACGTTTCAGATTGTTTGCAATTTCTAACATGGAATCTGCTGTTGTAATTGCTTTGGAGTTCATCTGATATGCACGTTGTGCAATAATCATATTTACCATTTCATCTGCTACTTGTACGTTAGAGCCTTCTAAGTATTTCTGACAAACTTTACTAGCCTTTGTATTATTTGTACCTTCTAAAATTGGCTGACCTGAAGCTGCGGTTTCCTGCAATCTGCTGGAAGCAAGTTTATCAAGACCTGCCGGATTGTTAAATTGATAAATTCCAAATGTTTGGTCTAAAGAAACAAATTCTGAATTGTTTTCTTCGTATCCAATAGAACCATCCGGATTAAAACGCATACTTTGTGTACTAATTCCTTCCGGAACATAAATCGCATTGCCATTTCTATCAAGAACCGGACAACCTTCTACATCTGCTAAAAATGTTCTTCCATTTACGTCAAGCGACCAGTTGAAATTTCCATTTCTTGTATAGTAAGTCTCTCCGTCTGCTCCACGAACTGTAAAAAATCCATCTCCATCTAATGCAAAATCGGTATCACTTTCACTTGCTAACATTGCACCTTGTGTATACATTGATGTTGTAGCTGCTACTCTTACACCAAGACCAACTTGTGCTCCGATTGGCTTTTGTTCTCCGTTTGCAGTTGTTGTTTTTGTCTGTAATGTTTGATATAAAAGAGATTTAAACTCTGTTCGTTCTGTTTTATATCCGTTTGTATTTACGTTTGATAAATTATGTGCTATGGTATCGACATTTGTCTGCTCTGCAATCATACCGGTTGCTGCAGTATAAAGTGCTCTCATCATATTATTTGTTCTCCAATTTCTTTTTTATATTCAAGTCCACTAAATATTTATCTTAGAAAAAATTGTGACTTCTATAAAATACATTTGATAGTTTATTTCCTGTAAATGCAAGAGTTTCATTTTTCAAGATAACATCGTTATACTACTTATATCGGATTTCTTCTTTGTATTCTCAAGACTTCTTGTTTTATTTATTTTCTATATTCAAATGAACTCTTTTCTTAGAATCTATATCGATTTACAATCTTTTACTGACAAATTATATTTTTCATTCGTCTGCCTAATCATATAAAAAAATTTTAAAATATATTTTTAATAGATTCTCAATTTTCCATCATCTGCATTATTTTAAATTACTATCATTATTTTAAAAAAACATATTTCATTATAACTTTCCAAGATTTACTGCAAGACCTAATGTTGTATCAATAGAAGTAATTACTTTTTGTCCTGCTTCATATGCACGCTGAATAGCAATCATATTTACCATTTCATTTACAACATTGACATTGGAGGTTTCTAAAACACCTTGACGTACTTTTGCATCAGATGCCATTACATTTGCACCTTCTAAAAAGTTATAGAGATTTTCTCCATATTTTTCAATATAGTCATAATTATCAATATCTGCAATTCCAAGTGTTCCTACTATTTGGTCGTTCTGATAAATATATCCCATTTCATCTACGACTACCGGTACCAATGGGTCCACTTGAATATAGTTTGCTTGATTTGGGTCACGATTTAATGCACCTGTTGCATTTAATACATAATCCCCATCTTTTGTAACAAGATATCCTTGTGTATTTACGGTAAATGCACCATCTCTTGTATATTTAATTGAAGTATTTCCTTGTTTATCTGTAAAAGATACTGCAAAAAATCCTTTTCCATCTAATGCAAAATCCATATCGTTATCGGTTACTTTAAAACTACCGGAAGAATAATCTGTATATACTTGCCCTAAATGCGTTACCAATGAAATTTCCCCTAAATTTTTTGCAATTCCATTGCTTGAAGTATCTTTAATTTTAATTGCAAGTTCATCAGCAAATGTTTTTGATGTTGTACCTTCTTTTTTATAAGCAGTTGTATCTGCATTTGCAAGGTTATTTGTTAAAATATCCATTCGCTTCATTTCATTTATCATTCCCGTATGGGCAGTATATAAACCTTTTACCATTTTATATCCTTCTTTCTAAAATAAACATTCTCTACTATTATTTATTCATCACGCTTTGTAGATAAATCATCACGTTTTCCGGATAAAAATTCTACATATTTTCCTGTACCAACAGCTACACAAGTCATTGGTTGTTCTGCTGTCATAGTATTAATACCTGTACGTTCTTCAATCAATTCTTCTAAACCACGAAGTAATGCACCACCACCAGTAAGTACAATACCTCTATCAGCTACGTCTGCTGCAAGTTCAGGTGGAGTTTTTTCTAATACAGAGTGTACAGCTTCTACAATCTGCATAACAGGTTCACGAAGTGCTTCTTCTGTTTCTTCTGAAGTTACAGTAACTGTTTTTGGAAGACCTGTTACTAAGTTACGTCCTCTTACATCTAAAGTTTCTACTTCTGCAAGTGGATAACAAGTACCGATTTTAATCTTAATGTCTTCTGCTGTTCTTTCCCCAATCAAAAGATTGTGTTTTTTACGAATATAACGCACTAATGCTTCGTCAAAATCGTCTCCTGCAATTTTAATGGAAGTGCTTACTACGGAACCACCAAGCGAAATAACTGCAATATCGGAAGTACCACCACCAACGTCAACAATCATATTTCCACAAGGTCTTGCAATATCAATTCCTGCACCAATAGCTGCTGCAATTGGTTCTTCAATAATATCCACTTCACGAGCTCCTGCTTGGTATGTTGCATCTTCTACTGCTTTTTTCTCAACTTCTGTTGCACCACTTGGAATACATACACTAATACGTGGTTTACGGAATGTTTTCTTACCAAGTGCTTTCTGAATAAAGTATTTAATCATTTTTTCAGTTACTGTATAATCCGAAATAACGCCTTGACGAAGTGGTCTTACGGCTACAATATTTCCCGGAGTTCTTCCAAGCATCAATCTTGCTTCTTCTCCAATTGCTTTAATTTTATTTGTATCTCTGTCAAAAGCGACAACGGAAGGTTCTTTTAATACAACACCTTTGCCTCTTATATATACCAAAATGCTGGCTGTTCCCAAATCAATTCCAATATCTGAACCCATCATCATACGGATACTCCTTTCAAAACTTTGTCTATATACATCTTAGGTTTTAAAAATAAGCATAAAACCACAACTAATCATATTTTTACATATTCAGTAACATTATATACAATTTGTGCCATTTTTCAAACTATTTTTGAAAGGAATTTCTTATTTTTTTATTAACTGCTAATTAAATTATTTTTGAACATTATAAATATAAACAACTTGTATACAAGTTGTCATTCTTTTTTCTTATTTTATCTAAAAAGTGCGAAAATAATATAAAAATTATAATTATCAAACTCACACTATTTTAAATATGGTGCAAGAAACTGTCCTGTATAAGATTCTTTTACCTGACAAATTTCCTCTGGTGTCCCTTTTGCAATGACGGTTCCACCACCATCGCCACCTTCCGGACCCATATCAATAATATAATCGGCTGTTTTAATGACATCTAAATTGTGTTCTATAACAACAACCGTATTTCCACCATCCGATAACCTTCTTAAAATTTCAATCAATTTATGCACATCTGCAAAATGAAGTCCTGTTGTCGGTTCATCTAATATATAAATCGTTTTTCCCGTACTTTTACGACTAAGTTCGGTTGCAAGTTTGATTCGCTGTGCTTCTCCACCCGAAAGTTCGGTTGATGGCTGTCCTAATTTAATATAAGAAAGTCCTACATCATAAAGTGTTTGCATTTTTCTATGAATACTTGGTACATTTTTAAAAAATTCTAATGCATCTTCAACTGTCATATCAAGTACATCATAAATACTTTTTCCTTTGTATTTTACTTCTAATGTTTCTCTGTTATAGCGTTTTCCACCACAAACTTCACAAGGTACATAGACATCAGGTAAAAAGTGCATTTCTATTTTTAAAATACCATCTCCATTACAAGCCTCACAGCGACCACCTTTGACATTAAAGCTAAAACGCCCTTTTTTATAGCCTCTTGCTTTTGCATCCGTTGTTCCTGCAAATAAATCTCGAATTAAATCAAAAACACCTGTATAAGTAGCAGGATTGGAGCGTGGCGTTCTTCCTATTGGCGATTGGTCGATATCAATTACTTTATCTAATTGTTCTAAGCCTTCTATACTATCATGTTCTCCGGCAATACATCTGGCACGATTTAAACTTTTGGCTAAGTGCTTATATAAAATTTCATTTGTTAAAGAACTTTTTCCGGAACCCGAAACACCGGTTACGCAAGTCATAACGCCCAACGGAATATCAACATCTATATTTTTTAAATTGTTTTCTCTTGCCCCTTTAATCGTAATAAATCCTGTTGGTATTCTTCGTTCTTTTGGTACGGGTATTTTAATACGACCGCTCAAATATGCACCTGTTAGAGATTTTTTACATTTCATAATATCTTCTGCTGTACCTTTTGCAATCACTTCTCCACCATGTACACCTGCCATTGGTCCAATATCTACGATATAATCGGCTGCTCGCATGGTATCTTCGTCATGTTCTACAACTACAAGCGTATTTCCCAAATCTTTTAGATTTTTAAGTGCCCCAAGCAATTTATCATTATCTCTTTGATGAAGTCCGATACTTGGTTCATCTAAAATATAAGCCACACCTACAAGTCCTGAACCAATTTGTGTAGCAAGTCGAATACGCTGTGCTTCTCCACCCGAAAGACTTCCTGTTGCACGTGTCAATGTCAAATATTCCAACCCCACTTCTTGCAAAAATCCGATTCTTGCTTTAATTTCTTTTAAAATCTGCTCTCCAATTAAGCGTTGTTGCTCAGTTAATTGCAACTCTATTTCTTTTAAAAATATACATAATTCTTTGACGGATTTTGCTGTCATTTCATAAATGTTATTATTTGCAACCGTGACTGCAAGAGAAGTTTTTTTCAAACGCTGTCCATGACATTCTCCACATGGTGTAATTCGCATAAATTGTTCATATTCCTGTTTCATAAGGTCTGAGCCTGTTTCACGATAACGACGTTCTACATTGCGAATCAGTCCGTCCCAATTTAAGTCATAAACACCTTCTCCACGTTGTCCCTTATAATGCACTTTTAACTTTCTGCCATCTCCACCATAAATGAGCATATGACGAATATCTTCCGGCAATTCCTGATAAGGCGTATCCAAAGAAAAATCATAGCCTTCTGACAATGCTTTTAATGTCGCATGAGTATAACTCGAAGCATCTGTTGAAGATTGCCACCCCATTACTTGAATTGCTCCTTCCGAAATCGCAAGTGATTTGTCAGGAATCATCAAATCTTCATCAAATTCCATCTTATATCCAAGTCCAAAACAGACAGGACATGCACCAAACGGATTGTTAAACGAAAAACTTCTTGGTTCTTCTTCTTCTATACTAATGCCACAATCCGGACAAGCAAAACTCTGTGAAAACCTCAAAGATTCTCCATCTATTACATCTACAATCGCATTACCTTCTGTCAGTTCAAATACATTTTCTAATGAATCTGTCAGACGTTTTTCAATGCCAGCCTTTATTACAAGACGGTCTACGACAATATCAATATTGTGTTTGATATTTTTATCCATTGGAATATTTTCGGATAAATCGTATTGATTTCCATCTACAATCACACGCACATAACCACTTTTTTTGGCTTTTTCAAATAATTTCTGATGTTCTCCTTTTCGACCTCTTACGACAGGTGCTAAAACTTGGATACGTGTACGTTCCGGCAATTCCATAACCGTATCTACCATTTGGTCGATACTTTGTTTTGTAATTGCCCTGCCACATTCGGGACAATGAGGGATTCCAATTCTTGCATATAAAAGTCGAAAATAGTCGTAAATTTCTGTTACTGTTCCAACTGTAGAACGTGGATTTCGATTGGTCGATTTTTGGTCGATGGAAATTGCCGGTGGAAGACCTTCAATACTTTCGACATTTGGCTTTTCCATTTGTCCTAAAAATTGTCTTGCATAGGAAGAAAGCGACTCCATATAACGCCTTTGTCCTTCTGCATAAATCGTATCAAATGCAAGAGACGATTTTCCAGACCCCGATAAACCTGTCAAAACAACAAATTCATCTCTTGGAATATCAATATCTAAATTTTTCAAATTATGTTCACACGCTCCACGGATTTTAATATATTTTCTTTTTTTCGCAGGCATATATTTTTCTCCTATTTTTCTTTTTTCAATTACAAAATTAAGCAAATATTGAATATTAACTTCATTTAATAACCATAACAAATTATTTCTTGTATAATCATTCATATAAATTTAATGTTAAAATATTTCTTTTTAAATATCTTTCAATATTATCTATATATGATTTTCAATTATCAAATAGATATTTCTAATATATAAAAGTTCATGCTAAACTGAATTTCAATATCTAATCATATCCTCTATAATTCCAACAACATATTTTTTAAGGAAATCATCTTATCTCTATATTCGGCTGCAGCTTCAAAATTTAATTCCGAAGCTGCTTTTTGCATTTTCTTTTGAATTTCTGCAATCGTCTTTTCTAATTCCTTTTTACTCATAGATTCCGGTGCTTTTTCAAATTGTAATTCTTCTTTTGCTACTTTTTTTGAAATCGCAATCAAATCTCGTACTGATTTGCGAATGGTCTGTGGTGTAATTCCATGTGCTTCATTATACGCCTCTTGTACACTACGACGTCGTTCTGTTTCTTCAATTGCTACACGCATGGAATCTGTCATTTTATCAGCATACATAATCACACGACCTTCGCTGTTTCTGGCAGCTCGTCC
>JAFWXB010000158.1 GCA_017523185.1 Lachnospiraceae bacterium
GTTATATATGATTATTCGGAAGGGACTGTGATTGCGGAAATTGACAGGGATTTTGATTCTCCGGCGTATGATCTGACTATGTATCTGAAATTTATATGTATAAGCATCCACTTGAACAAGTAGAGAAATTTGACCCAAAAGAAATGCCTTTGCTTGTAGATAAATCTATACAATTTGAAACAGCAGCATTTTTAATGGCTACATTTGGACGAAATACAAATATTTCTTTGGATGCTGCTATTGAAACTGCCAATATTTTTTGGCTTGTAGATGATTTGTGTGATTTTATTGAGGATATAAAAGCAAAAAGAAAGAATTCTATGCTTTTTTTCTGTGTACATAATAATGAATTACTTACAATTGCAGAGAGAGCAAAAATAGCTTTCCATAATGCAGAGGAGTTTATTTGTTTACTTGAGGAGAATTTAACTTTATTAAAAACAAATACAAGTCAACAATTTTATCAATATATTTTGAATGAAGTTTGGGAATGGTGTTCTAATGTGCGAAAACTTTCAAAATAAATTATTGAAAAAAAAACTTAAATTTCAAAATCGGATAAATTCGTTGGACAGAAAAATTAGTTTCATTATTGGTTCACAAATTTCTTTCATGAATGATATATTTATGAAAAACTTGCCAAGTACAGAAAGTGTACAAAAAATTATTCATAGTTTTATGAAAATGGACAGTTTTTTGATATTGAGATTTGGGTTATTTGAATATCAATTATGTTATCAATATTTAGAAAAATGTAATGGTATTAGGATTAAATATTCGGATTTTATAAAAAATCATATCTGTATGGATGCAGGAATTTTTTATAGAAATGATGAAGAGTTAGATAAGTATGCAAACTATATATTATTAAATTTATATGAAGCAGATATTATGGCATACTGGAGAAATTATCCATCAAAATATATTTTTGATGATTTTTATAAGAATGGAATTAAACATATTAATGTGAATGATTTATATCCATATCCATTTTGGCATGAGAAATTTTTACCTACATGGCAAAATGATTTAAAAAATAAAAAAGTTTTAATAGTAACATCATTTGCGAAAACAGTAAAAGAACAATATTTAAATCGTAGACAAATTTGGAAAGAAGCAGAACAAATATTGCCAGAATTTCAACTTCTTGTTTATCAAGCTGTTTGTACACATGGAGGTTTTAAAGACAGTAGATTTACAAATTGGATTGAAGCTGTTGAATATATGGAAAATAATATTTTAAAACTTGAATTTGATATTGCTTTAATTAGTTGTGGTGGATATGGGATTCCTTTGGCTATTAAATTAAAAAAAAGACAAAAACGTGTAATTCAATGGGGTGGATGTTATCAATTATGGTTTGGTATAAAAGGAAATAGGTGGATAAATGATTTGCAATTAAAGTCATATATGAATGAATATTGGGTATTTCCAAGTATACAAGAAACACCTCCAAATGCAAGTTTAATTAATCATTCTTGTTATTGGAAATCTGTAGAAAAATGTTGATTCATGTAAATAACATGAATTAGGTGGAAATGAAGTTGTATGAAAATAAAAACAGAGAAATTATAATAAAATTAATAAAAAGTAGAAAGGAGGTGGATTTTATGCAGGAATTTGAAGTTTATTCAGAAAAGCTTGGTGCAATGGTAAAAGTTTCTGAAAATATCTCAGAAGATGAGATGCAGATTATTATGGAAGATAGTAATGCATCGTTGGTTGGTTGGTCTCATGGTGGTTGGAACAATGACAATGGCGGAGCAAACTGGTAATTTAATATAACCTTGTGCACAAGTAATTCCATAGCACACATTTATTTGTTGTAGTGCTATGGAATTTTTTATGATTGGAGGATAGACATTGTTATGAAAAATGCCTATTTAGCGATATGCTATATTTGTAATGAAAATTGTATTTTCTGTCCTTGTTCAAAGGTAGAAAAACAGCAAGGAATGATAACAGATATAACAGAGTTAATAAATACTGTTAATATATTAAAAAAAGATGGTGTTACTGATGTAACTATTTCAGGGGGAGAACCAACATTACATCCAAATTTGCCAGAATTAGTTTCATATATACAAAAAAAAGGTATGAATGTAACAATATTATCAAATAGTGAAAAATTTGCAGATGTACTATTTATAAATAAATTTATGAAGTTAGTAACATCAAAATCTATAAAGGTAATTACAACTCTTCATAGTGGAGTTGCATCCGAACATGAAGATGCAAATCAAACACCAAAAAGTTTTGAGAGGAGTATTGCAGGATTACATAATCTTTGTAATTTTGGAGTGAGAGTTATAATTAAACATTGTATTACGAAGAAAAATTACAAAGATTTGATAGCTTTTTTTAAATATTGTGATGATACATTTGAAAAAAATGTGGATATTCAACTATGTAGCATA
Organism: Lachnospiraceae bacterium; assembly: GCA_017523185.1. The sequence continues at coordinate 2,418 of JAFWXB010000158.1, forward strand.
GATTATTGTGGTATTCCAAAGAATGAATTAGAAAACGAAAAGCTAACATTTAAGGAATTGAAGCCTTTTTTAGAGGAATTATTTGATTTACATATTGAACAAAATAAAGTTGGAATTGCTAGAAATCTTTATTGTATAAATATTCCTTTGTGTTCATGTGACCCTTATTATTGGAAATATCTTCCGTATAGGAAAAAAAAGATGTACAGTGAATATAAAGACCCACATAATCAAGAAATGATAGATATTTCAGATAATGTAGGAATTCATCAAGAATATTGTAAAGATTGTAAGATGACTACATTATGTAATGGAACATATTTTACAGCATATTCAGCTGTTGGTTTAGATATAGTAGAGCCATTTCAATAGATAAGGAGTTATTATGCAAAAGCAAATTTGTTTTAATAGTGATACTGCTAAGATGTTTTATTTTTCTCCATATATAGATATTTTTGAATTAAATGATACGAAAATATTGTTGAAAAGATATGATAGTGGTAAGCAAATAATGATAAGTTGTTCAACTGCAAATGCTCTAAAAATGATTATTTTAGGTTTATTGCAAGGAATATCAAAAAATCAATTGATTCAATATATGGGGTCTGAAATGCTTTTAGAATTATGTATAAAAAATGGGGTGATTGAATGATAGAACAGAAATTTATAACATCTTTTAAGGATAAAGATTATGGAATTGTAATAAAAGATATTATAGCATTTAGTAATGGACATACAGCTGTTTTATATGAAAAAACGGGTCATATACTTCGTGTAGATGCTTGTATACTTGAAGATATACAAAATCAAGATATCCCTCTTGAGATTATAAATAAGTTAAAAAGCAGAAATTTTATATATAATTCTGATAATTTTGGTAATATATCTAATTGTAGTCAGAACTATCTGCCAGAGTTTTTTATGATTGATTTGACTAATAAATGTAATATGCATTGTAAATATTGTTTAAGAGATATTTGTAATTCCAAAAATTCTATTTCCGAAAATAAAATTAAGGATATTTGTAACTATATTATGCAGTATTGCAAAGAAAATCATATAAAAGATATTACAATCCAACCTTGGGGTGGAGAACCACTTATGGAATTGAAAAGTATTATATTGATGCGTAAACTGCTTTCAATGGATGAAACTAAGGTACATTTTTCAATTGAAACAAATGCAGTTTTGTTAGATTTAGATGTTATAGAGATTTTATATAAATATAAAATAGGTTTAGGAATTAGTATAGATGGATATAGAGAACTACATGATGCACAAAGACTCTTTCAAAATGGAAAAGCTTCACATAGTATAGTAGAGAAAAATCTTTTACTTGCCAAACAAAAATATGGTTTCAGATTGGGAACAATTACAACTATAACAAAAATAAATGCTCCATATATTGAAAATATATTAGAATATTATGCTGTAAACTTAGAATTAACGAATGTTAAATTTAATTATGTTCATGAAAGTATGTTTTGTGATTGCAGTGATTTATGTTTGTCAAAAGAAGAAATCGCAAAGGCAGAAATCAAATTATTAAATAAGTTAGTTGAGTTAAATGAAAGAGGATATAACATATCGGAACAGAATATAAAGGTTAAATTAAAAAATCTTCTTCTTAAGCAATATTCTGATATTTGTCATTCATATGGTTGCTTAGGTGGGAGAAAAATGATTGTTTTTGATATGCAAGGAAATATGTTTCCATGTGAATTAACGGATATACCACATGAAAAGATAGGTTCTATATATGATGGAATGGGATTATCGGATATTGTAAAAGATGCTATAAAAAATAGAGATTTTTTTGTTGCTAAAAAAGTACCAGAATGTCAAAATTGTTTTTGGTATATATTTTGTAAAGGGGGATGTACAGTACGAGCAATTAGTATTGGAAAAAGACCACCAGAAATTGATAGTATAGAATGTGCAGTAAATTCTGTTCTTTATCCAGAACTTTTGAAACTTATGGTAGAAAAGCCAAATATAGTCAATAAACTTATTAACAAGAAAGTGTTGTAATTAGGAAGGAGAATATTAAATGGACACGAATATATCTATAGTTGCTGGCGTTATTACAGCAATTGCTACATTTGTTGGTACTGTTATATCAGTATATGTAATTCAACATAATAAGAAAAAAGAAAAACATATATTATTTTTAAAATTTAGAAGTGCTTATAAATGGTTTGAGGAAGCAAAAAAATTTTGTAATTGTATTTTTTCAGCAGAAGAACAAAGAGGGGCAGTTCAAATATATGAAGAATGTATAAAATATAAACCTAAACCGAATAAAGATGTTTTGGAAATATATGATATAAGTCAACAATATGGACATTTGTTTAATAAAAAAAATGAGGATAATTTGTTTCTGTTTGCTCAATCATTAAGAAATTTTTCTTATGAATTTGAATTTTTAATAAATAGATTTGCAGAAGCACAAAAAAATAATAATCAATATAGCATGATTGAATTTAAAAATACATTAAAACAGATATATCCAAGAGAAGAAGAAAGTTCTTTTCGTTCAGTAGATGAATATATTTTGCAAGAAATTAATAAAGTAAAACAAGCTTGGAAAAAAGTAGAAATAGTTTTCGAAAAAGGGAAAATAGATGAGTGAACTACAAGAAATTGGTATTCCAGTAGTGGAGCATTGTAATATAAATTGTAAGGGGTGTCTTCACTTTTGCCATAGAAAACAATTGCCATATTTTGCAGATATAAATAAGTTAGAAAAGGATTTAAATAGATTACATTCTTTTTTCGATAATATAAAAACAATTAGGTTATATGGTGGTGAACCTTTATTACATAAAGAATTATATAAGTTTATTATTTGCTGTAAGAAAATATATGTAGATTCAGAAATTGAGATATTAACAAATGGACTTTTATTAATGGATATTTCTTCCAAACTTATAGAAACATTAAAAGAGTATTCAGTAAAAATTTATTGGTCTGTTTATCCTGTTATTAATGAGGAAAAATATAATCAGATATTAAAGTTTATAGAAATTAATAGTCTAAATTGTGTGATAAATAAAGTTACAGAATTTTATACGTGTTTTGATTTTACAGGGAATATTGATGCTTATAAAGCATTTGAAAGATGTAGTGGAAAACATTGTCATATTTTAAGAGAAGGGAAAATTAGCTGTTGTCCAGCTCCTTTAGTAGGACATTTAATAAATAAATTTGGTGCAGGTATTGATTTTTCAGATGGAA
>JAFWXB010000159.1 GCA_017523185.1 Lachnospiraceae bacterium
ATTCGTAAAAAATCAGACCCGTACTATAAAAATCTTCCGGTTATTGCATTGACTGCAAATGCAATAGCAGGAGCAAGAGAAATGTTTCTGCGAGAAGGGTTTAATGATTTTGTACCAAAACCAATAGAAAGTTCTGTACTTCTTCGTGCTTTAAAACGTCATATTCCGTTGGAAAAGCAAAGCAAAGGAAAGCCATTAGCAGTAAAAACAGCAGTTTCGAATAAAATAGAAAAAATATCTGATATAACCAATATAAATGATAATGTGGAAATGTTTGATTATGAAAATCAAAAAGAAGTTTCAGATATTTTTACAAATGAAGAACACGAATTAATGCAAAGTAGGAATTATTTTTTTGATGTGAAAAAAAATAATGAAAAAATGAAAAATTCACTTTGTATTGGCAATTTAGATATAAAAAAGGGAATTGTATATTGTGGTAATGAAAAAAATTATATACAGATTTTAAAAAATCATAGAGAACATAGTGGAGAACAAATTGAACAATTAGAACAATTATATAAGATAAACGACTGGAAAAATTATACGATTGCTGTACATGGAGTAAAAAGTTCTATGATGAGTATTGGTGCAACACAATTATCAGAACTGGCGAAACAATTAGAACTTGCAGGAAAAAACGAGGATATTTCTTATATCCAAAATTATCATAAACCAATGATAGAAGAATATCAGGCTGTATGGGAAATGATTATAAAATGGTTTGAGCAGAATGAACATAAAACAGAAAATTCCGAAAAAACAGAAATTGTCCGTTGGAAAAAGGAAGTTGTAAAAGAACCAGAAAATGAAATTGAGGCAAAAAAAGATATAGAAAATACAAATGATATATCTGAAAAACCAATTCTTTTAGAAGCAGAGTTTGATAAAGTACTTGTAGAATTAGAAGATGCCATGTATTCGTTAGATGGTGTGCAAATGTTTGAAATTTTAGAACAATTGGAACAATTTTCTTATTGTGGAAAAGATTTGGAAGAAGTATATGCCGGTGTGCATAAAAAAATACAAATGATGGATTATATGTCTGCATATGAAATGATTAAACAAAAAAAAGAGCAGTTAAGTAGGATGGATAGACATTAGAAAAATCTATGTAACGGAACGAAAGGAGAGGGCAATTTTCTCACTATAAAGATATAGTGGTTTTTTTTGCCGATATTATTATGAAAAAATGGTATCATATACTCTTTGGGGAAGAACTTGAAATAAAAGAACGGTTATTCCGTATGATATTATTAGTGGGAACAGTTACGGTTACTTTGGCAATTTTACAGGGACTTACCTTAGAAAATGCAGAACGCTTATTTATTATTTATGGAATGATGCTGATTGGTTTTGTAATTGCAATTATAGCTACGTTTCATTATCGAAACGTAGAATTTGCTTCCATACTTGCAGGAATTATTATTATTGTATTTGCATTACCGGAGATTTTTCTAAAAGGTGGTGGTACAAATAGTGGAACAGCAGTTTGGCTGTTAATGGGAATTTTTTATGTGTTTTTGATGTTTTCAGGAAAACGTTTGATTCTTTTTTTAACAGTTACATTATTTGTATATCTTATGTCTTATCTGAAAAGTTACTATTTTCCGGAAGAAATTATTTTGCTTGCCTCTGATTTAGAGGTACATTTTGATTCTTTTTTTGCAGTTGTGGTCGCAGGGATTACGGTAGGTGTCATTTTAAAGTTTCAAATAAAAGTATTTGAAAAAGAGCGAAAAATTAATATTGCACAGAAAGAAGAATTAGAGCGTATTAGTGAATCTAAAAATGTTTTTTTTGCAAATTTAAGTCATGAAATTCGTACTCCAATCAATGCTGTTATGGGATTGAATGAGTTGATTTTAAGGGAAGATACGAATGAAGAAGTACATCAATATGCACGAAATATTCAAAATGCAAGTAAAATGCTGTTGTCCTTAATTAATGATATTTTAGATTTGTCACAATTGGAAATGAAGCAAATGGGATTACATTTAGTAGAATATTCTACAAAACAGATGTTTACAGAAATTGTAGACTTAATACAAGTCCAGATTGCTGAAAAAAAGTTAAAATTTCATATAGAAATGGATAAGAATATTCCTTCTGTATTATATGGTGATGAGAAACGTTTGAAGCAGATATTAGTGAATGTTTTAACAAATGCTGTAAAATATACCCAAGAAGGGGAAGTTACGCTTATGTGTGGATTTGAAACGGTAGCTGAAAAAAGAATTCGTTTTAAAATTTCGATTGCAGATACGGGAATTGGGATTCACAAAGAAGATTTAGAAAGTCTGTTTGATGCATTTCAAAGAGTCGATAAAGAACATACAAATCGAACAGAAGGGAATGGACTTGGGCTTGCGATTACAAAACAATTGTTAGATTTAATGGGTGGAACAATTACAGTTGACAGTATTTATACACAAGGGTCTGTATTTACGATTTATGTAGAACAAGAAGTTGTGAATGAAACAGGAATAGGA
>JAFWXB010000160.1 GCA_017523185.1 Lachnospiraceae bacterium
AAAGCGTATCTCCATTATCAGTATAGACAGGGTCATAAAGACTTAATGGAGTTTGAATTGCATCTAATGCATATATAATTTCTTCTTTTGTCATATCACATTCTTTTGCAATTTCTTCTAGTGTGGGTTCATGTGTACAAGTGCGTGAAAGCATTTCGCGTGTATGAATGGCTTTGTAAGCAGTATCACGCAAAGAACGAGGAATACGATAAGAACTGTTATCACGCAAATAACGACGAATTTCTCCGATAATCATCGGAACTGCATAAGTAGAGAATTTAACACCAATTGTAGTATCGAAATTATCAATGGATTTCATTAAACCAATACACCCAATTTGAAATAAATCGTCTAAATTTTCATTGTGATTGGAAAAACGCTTAATTACTGATAAAACAAGACGTAAATTGCCTTGAATATATGTTTCACGAGCTTGTTTATCACCTTGTTTAATTTTTATAAAAAGTTCTTCTTTTTCTTTTTCGCTTAAAATGGGAAGTTTTGCAGTATTTACACCACAGATATCAACTTTATATGTGCCCATGGAAGCCTCCTATAGTTGATAGCAGTTTTCTTATAAAATACAAAAAATTGTATAAAAATATAATTTCAACTGCTATATAATTTCTATACAGCAAGTTTTTGCAGATTTGAGAAATTTTATACTAGGAATTATAAATGTAATGACATTTTTGCTTATTTTGATTATAATGTGAAAGAAAAGCAACATACTTTTCAATGGAATCGTTATGTTATATTTTATAGTTTATATAATGTTATTGAATATAGGAGGGGAAAGTTATGGCAATCATTTGTAATGAAAAAGAAAGTCTATTTACATTACATACGAAAAATAGTACATATCAAATAAAGGCAGATGAAAAAGGAACACTTATTCATACCTATTATGGAAGTAGAATAGATGAAACAGATATGTCCTATTGTATATATTCACAAGATAGAGGGTTTTCGGGAAATCCTTATGCAATGGGTGATGTTGACAGAGCATACTCTACAGATTTGTTACCACAGGAATACAGTTGTTTTGGAACAGGGGATTTTCGTATACAGGATTACATATTCGAAATCAGGATGGAAGTAAGGGGTGTGAGTTGCGCTTTTGCAAAGCAACAGTCGAAGATGGAAAATATACATTAGAGGGTTTACCTGCTGTTTATGCAAAACAAGCAAAGACATTGAAGATTTTGATGAATGACCCATATACAGGGGTACAAGTAGAACTTTTATATGGAGTTTTAGAGGAATTGGATTTGATTACGCGTGCTGTAAAAATTACAAATTATGGGCAAAATCAAGTTTTTTTGGAAAAAGCAGCAAGTCTTTCTTTAGATTGGAATAATGGGGAATTTGATTGGATTACCTTTTATGGAAGACATAACAAAGAGAGAACTTTTCAGCGTACAAAAGTTGCACATGGAATACAATCAATAGGTAGTATTCGTGGAAACAGCAGTCATCATTATAATCCGTTTTCTATTCTTTGCAGTAAAGATGCTTCGGAAGAACAGGGAGAATGTTATGCTTTTTCTATGCTGTATAGTGGTGAGTTTCAAATGGAAGTAGAAAAAGACCAAATTAATCACACACGTATTGTTTGTGGTATTCATCAGGATAATTTTACATGGGTTTTAAACTCGGGACAAACATTTATAACTCCTGAAGTAATGATGATATATAGTCCGAAAGGCTTCTCTCATATGTCACATTGTATTCATAAGGTGATTCGAAATCATGTGTGTCGTGGAATTTGGAAAGAACGTCAAAGACCTGTTTTGATTAATAACTGGGAAGCTACCTATTTTGATTTTACAGGTGAGAAACTGATACAGATAGCCAAAGAAGCTCATGATATGGGAATCGAATTATTTGTTATGGATGATGGCTGGTTTGGAAAAAGGGATGATGATAATTCAGGACTTGGAGATTGGTATCCGAATGAAAAAAAATTAGGGTGCAGTTTAAAAGAGCTAGGACAAAAAATTACAGAAAACGGCATGAAATTTGGAATATGGTTTGAACCGGAAGCTATTAGTAGAGATAGTGATTTATTTCGAACACATCCGGAATGGGTCGTACAGCAACCAAACAGATTACCAAATTTAAGCAGAAATGAACTTGTATTAGATTTTTCCAGAACAGATGTACAAGATTATATTATTGCTCGTATTCGTTCGGTGATTTTAGAAGCATCCATAAGCTATATCAAATGGGATATGAATCGAAGTATTTGTGATAAATATAGTAATCATTTAGAACCTATGTATCAGGGAGAATTTGCTCATAGATATATTTTAGGATTATATCGTGTTTTAGAATCCCTTCATCAGGAATTTCCAGAAGTGCTTATAGAGAGTTGTAGTGGTGGAGGTGGCAGATTTGATGCAGGTATGCTGTATTATACGCCTCAAATTTGGTGTAGTGATAATACTGATGCCATTTCAAGACTTGATATTCAGTATGGTACTTCTTTCGGATATCCGATTTCTGCTACGGGAGCTCATGTTTCAGCAGTTCCAAATCATCAAACAGGGCGAGTGACACCAATCGAAACACGTGGTTGTGTGGCAATGTCCGGAACATTTGGTTATGAATTGGATATTACAAAAATGTCATCAGAAGATAAAAAAGTTGTAAAACAACAGATTGAGCGTTTTCATGCATTTTATTCTTTGATTCAATATGGAAAGTATTATCGATTAGTTTCTCCAAAACATCCTTGTACCGTTTGGGAGTTTGCAGATGAGAATGGTAAGGAAGCACTCATAAATCTTGTATATGCAAAAGTGGAAGCCTGTGACACACCAATTCATGTAAAAATAAAAGGTTTAAAAGAAGATAGTAACTATCGTGTTATGTTAATAGATGAAGAATGTTACAAAAAGCGTTGGCATATGCATAATGCGATTTTATCCGGTGTAGCACTTATGAAAGGTGGAATTACATTTCCGGTTCCATGGATGGATTATCAAACAATGCAGTATTATATAAAAGAAGTTGATGAAACTGTTTAATGAATGAAGTAAGTATTTCACTTTAAAGGGTAGAGCATTTCGTATATACTTATAATTTGTGAAAATCGTGCGATTTTAGTTGTATGAGGTTTTACATAATTCTTTATTAAACTATAATTTTTTTATTTTTGGTATCTTGTCTTGAAACAATATGATATATATTGTATAATATTAA
>JAFWXB010000161.1 GCA_017523185.1 Lachnospiraceae bacterium
ATACACTTGCAAAAGATGCAACCGAAAATATGGATAAATTCGAACTTGGTATCGCTGTACAGAAAGTATATGACTTTATTTGGGATGAATTTTGTGATTGGTATATCGAAATTGCAAAAGTTCGTACTTATAAAAAAGACGAAAATCCGGAATCAGCAAATGCAGCACTTTGGACATTAAAGACAGTTTTAACAGAAGCATTAAAATTATTACACCCATATATGCCATTTATTACAGAAGAAATTTTCTGTACATTGCAGTCTGAAGAAGAAACAATTATGTTATCAAAATGGCCGGTATATAAAGAAGAATGGAATTTCCCACAAGAAGAAACAGCAATCGAGCATTGCAAAAATCTTGTAAAAGGTGTTCGTAATGTTCGTACGGAAATGGACGTTCCACCATCCAGAAAAGCAAAACTTTTCATTGTATCTGAAGATGAAGCACTTCGTGCAACTTTTGAAGGAAATAAAGAAGTATATGTAAATCTTGCATTTACAAATGAAATTGTAGTACAGGCTGATAAAGCAGGTATTGAAGATAATGCCGTATCCGTAGTAATTCCGGGAGCAGTTGTATATCTTCCGTTAGAAGATTTAGTAGATTTTGCAAAAGAAAAAGAACGTCTTTTAAAAGAAAAGGAAAAACTTACAAAAGAACTCGCTCGTTCTAAGGGAATGTTGTCAAATGAACGCTTTTTAAAGAATGCAAAACCGGAAAAAGTTCAGGAAGAAAAAGAAAAATTAGCAAAATATGAACAAATGATGGCTCAAGTAGAAGAACGACTTGCACAGATGTAGTATAAACTGGTATAATGTATTTGATACATTATAGATATAGGAAGAATATTGAGGGTGACTATGGAAGGTACAGGAACAAATAAGCCAATCATTAAAATTTCATATGACGAAATGGAAGCATATCTGACTTTGCCAATGCCATTATTAGACCAAAGATATGAACTTACAGAAGTGTTAGGTGCCTTAGAAGAAAGAGGAGTTCGTAATGGGGTTAATATTGAACGTGTTTCTCAGATAATTAACGAAAATATTTTTGAAAGGGAATGTTTGGTCGCAAAAGGAACAGAAGTAATCAATGGCGTAGATGCTTATTTTGATTATCATTTTAGAACAGACTTTAATCAAAAACCTTCAACTAGAGGCGATGGTTCTGTAGATTATTGGAGTATTCATACAATAGAAATGGTAGAAGAAGGTCAAGTAATTGCTACCTATCATGAACCGGTTGATGGGCAAAATGGCATGACAGTTACAGGCAAACAAGTAACTGCTAAAAAAGGACGTCCACTTCCACCACTTACAGGAAAAGGATTTACACGTTCAGCAGATAATAAAACGTATACAGCAAGTATAGTAGGTAAAATCGAAATGCAGAGAAATCGTATTATGATTTCTCAGGTACATGAAGTGCAAGGTGATGTCGGTCTTAAAACAGGAAATATTGATTTCCGTGGAGATGTTATTGTACATGGTAATGTACCAACGGGAGCTGTTATTAAGGCGACAGGAACCGTTACAATTGATGGAACTGTGGAAGGTTGTATTATTGAAGCAAACAAAGATGTCATTATTCGTGGTGGTATGCTTGGAAAAGGCAAAGGTAAGATTACAACAAAGGGTGCTTTGTATGTAAAATTCTTAGAATATGCTACTGTAAAAGCAGAAGGTAAAATTGAAACAGATTCTGCAGTAGATTGTCAAATTACATGTAATGATAAAGTTTATATGAAAGGAAAACGTGCCAGCATTATTGGTGGTGTTGTCAATGCTGCGCGAGGAATAGAAGCTGTAAACTTTGGTAATGCATATGGTGTAAAAACAGAAGTTTATGCCGGTGTCAATATGGAAGTAAAACGTGAAATTTGTTATCTTGAAAAAAATATTCAAGAAGCAGAAGACGTTCTTGAAAAGATTAATATTGGACTTAAGCAATTAGAGGATGTGGCAAAAGACAAAAAGGTAGATTTAAGTAAAGACCCACGTCGTGCTTCTCTTTTGCGTACTAAGATTATCAAACAAGCAGATATTTCAGCATATAAGCAACAATTATTCCAAATGAGAGACCTTGTAGAAAGTGCACATGGAGCATCAATTAAAGCAATTCGTGATGTACATCCTGGCGTTATTGTTGGAATCAATGATTCTGTTGTTACTGTACAAGAAATACAACAATCCGTAGCATTTGCTGAAAGAGATTCAAAAGTAGTTATGTATTCCTTAAGAGGAGAAGTTGTCGTATAGTTGTCGCATAAAAGTAGAAATTGCGATATTTTTTAAAAAAACTTAATATTTTGGTACTTGCATATCTAAGCCACTATATTATAATAATGTAGTGGCTTTTTGATTGGTTAAAATGAAATACAAGATAAAAAGATTGTTGCAAGATATGTTATTTTTTTATATTATATGGAGTGCTTTTTAATATTGTATTTTTAGTTTAGAAAAAGAGGTATAAACATGATAAATTTTGAAGAAGAATTAAAGAATTTTCAACCTTGTTTAGAAGTAGAAGAAGCAGAGTCTGCAATTTATAATCATGACTTAACAGACGTTACTGATATTTTAACGGAAATGATTCGAGATATGAATACAGGGCGTAATTTTACGGATTTTAAGGGTATGGATAATTAAAAAAAAATATTTTTGCAGAATAAAAAATATATATTTTATTAAGATAAAAGTTTTTAATCAATAATTGGGTATGTATATGGAATAAAAGTGATTTTTCAAACATACTTTTGTAAGGCTATAAAAAGAGTATATAAAATGCAAAAATAGAGAGAACGCATATAGAAACCATTTAGATAGAGAGGAAATTCATGATTTGTTATAATTGTGGTTGTGAAGTAGGAAAAGATAATTTTTGTCCGAATTGTAATACGGATTTAAGTATTTTTCAAAAAGTAATACGACTTTCCAATATGTATTACAATGATGGATTGCAAAAAGCAGGAGTGCGTAGCTTATCAGGTGCAATTGTTAGTTTGAAAAAAAGTTTAAAATTTAATAAATATCATATTGATGCAAGAAATCTTTTAGGACTTGTTTATTATGAAATGGGGGAAGTGGTAGATGCCTTAAGTGAATGGGTTATCAGCCAAAGTTATCAACCGGAAGAAAATATAGCAAGCTATTATTTGAATACAATTCGAAAGAATCGTAATCATTTAGATTCTTGCAATCAAACTATCAAAAAATATAATCAGGCACTTTTATATTGTAAACAAAGCAGTCGAGATTTAGCTATTATTCAGTTAAAAAAAGTGCTTTCCTTAAATCCAAAATTAGTAAAAGCACATCAGCTTTTGGCACTTTTATATATCCAAGAAGATAGGTTAGAAGCTGCTAAAAAATCACTTCGAAATGCAGCTAAAATAAATGCAGATAATACAATTACGCTTCGTTATCAAAAAGAAGTAAATGCACGTTTAAAAGAAAAAGGAACAAAGAAGAAGAAAAAAAATACAGATTTAATTTCGTATCAAAGTGGAAATGAAACAATTATTATGCCAAAACGCTTTCAAGAAACTTCTTTAGCAGCAACACTTGCTTATGTTGTAATAGGTCTTATTGTTGGTGTGGCTGTTACTTATTTTTTAGTTGTACCAAGTATACAAATGAAAGCAAAACAAGAAGCAAAAGAACAAGTGGTAGAAATGAATGATACACTTTCTTCTAATGCACAAATTATAAGCCGTTTAGAGGAACAGATTACAGATTTGCAAGTACAATTAGAAGCTTCGCAAAAGAAAAATGAACAAATTCCTGCACAAATTGCTACATACGAAGCTCTTTTAAATGCATATGCAGCAAATATGGCACAAGATTATGTAATGGCAGGTAATAATTTAGACTTAGTAGATATGGCACATTTAAGCCAAGCTGCAAAAAGTATTTACAATACGTTGTCAACAGATGTAACGCAAAAATATTATGAACAATTGTATAAAGATGGATATGGCAGTTATTCGAGAGGCGATTATGCAAAAGCAATTGAAAATTTATTAAAAGTAGTGACAAAAGACCCTGCTTATAAAGATGGAGATGCTTCTTATTATTTGGCACAAGCATATCGTAAAAATAACAATTTAGAAGCAGCAAAACCACATTATCAGTATGTTATAGATAATTATCCGGGAACAGCAAGAGCGAGAACTTCTAAAAATTATGTAAAATTACAGTAAAAATGATAATAGTAAATAAAAGAATAAATAATGACAAAAGACGTAGGAAAATTTTCTTACGTCTTTTTTATAATAAATGAATAAATTTAAGGAGGAATATAAAATGACAGCAGTATATGAAATTGATGGTGCAAGTATGCATTATTATATGCCAAAAGAATTAGATCATCATATTGCACAAAGTTTATGTAAAGAATTAGACCATTTGGTTGAGGCATATTGTATTAAGGAATTGATATTGGATTTTTCAGAAACCGGATTTATGGATAGTTCAGGTATTGGTGTTTTGATAGGCAGAAGCAAAACGATGTATTTTCATGGAGGAAGTATTCAGGCAATTCATTTAAGCTCACGAGTACAAAAGATTTTTCAAGCAGCAGGATTAGAAAAAATTATTTCTATGAAAAAGAAATAATATATCAAATTGTGTGATACAGATGATTTTATATTTTTGTAAGAGTAAAATTATTAGCATGATTTTTAATTATTAAACTTATGTTATTTAAAAGTGGAGGTGTAAAATATGAAAAACCATGTGCATCTGAAATTTGATGCAAAATCAATCAATGAAGGGTTTGCCAGAATGGCAGTTATGGCATTTATGGCAGATATGAATCCAACAATGGACGAATTAGAAGATGTAAAAACAGCTGTTTCAGAAGCTGTTACAAATGCGATTATTCATGGATACCATGATGAAACAGAACAAGTAGAGATGGAATGTAAACGAGATGGAAATGAATTAACGATATCTGTTATTGATTATGGGGTAGGAATTGCAGATGTGGAAATAGCAAAACAACCGTTTTATACAACAAAACCGGAAGAAGAACGTTCGGGAATGGGATTTGCATTTATGGATGCGTTTATGGATGAAATAGAAATTATTTCTGAAGTAGGAAAAGGGACAAGCGTAATAATGAAAAAATATATAGCGAGGGAAAGTGGGAAGTAGTGGAGTTACAAAAGAAGAAAAATGGCGAAGCTCCATTCAAAAAGCACAAAATGGAGATAAAAAAGAAAG
>JAFWXB010000020.1 GCA_017523185.1 Lachnospiraceae bacterium
ATTTCCGTATTGCCACCAGATATCAATTATGGTTGGGGAGAATTTACAATAGAAGGAAACAATATTCGTTATGGACTTTATGCGATTAAGAGCTTAGGTCGTATAGTAATTGATAAAATTTTAGCAGAGCGACAAGCAAATGGGTTATATCGTACATTGCAGGATTTTATTGAACGTACAACAAGTGCTGAAATGAATAAACGTGCTGTTGAAAATTTAATTAAAGCAGGTGCTTGTGATAGTTTAGATGGAAATCGCAGACAGATGATGGAAGTGTATACAGCTATGATAGATGATATTGTTTCTAAGAAAAAAACATCTATACAAGGACAAATGAGTTTATTTGATTTAGTTTCTTATGAAGAAAAGAAAGAATACGAAATTCAATATTCAAATGTAAGTGAATTTTCGAAAGAAATCAAATTTGGTTTTGAAAAAGAAGTATTAGGAATTTATTTAACTGGGCATCCATTAGAAGAATATATGGATGAAATGAAAAAAAATACGACAGCCATGGCATGTGATTTTACATATGAAGAAGAAATTGGAGTATTAAAATTGCAAGAAAATCAAGTGGTAACTGTGGGTGGAATTATTTCCAATAAAAGTATTAAATTTACAAAAAATAACAAAACAATGGCATTTTTTAGTATAGAAGATTTGACCGGAACAATAAAAGTGATTATGTTTCCACAGGATTATGAACGTTATAAACAATATTTGAATGTAGATGAAAAAGTATTTGTTGTAGGAAATGTTAGTATAGAAGATGAGCAAGATGGAAAGATTATATGTAAAAAGATAATTCCGTTTCAGGAAAAAGAACATACATTGTGGCTTAAATTTCCAACAAAAGAAGTTTATATGCAAAAAGAACGAAAATTATTTGAAATTTTGCAAAAATCATCTGGAAATCAGGAAGTAATTATTTATGTTGAAAGTCTAAAAGCAATAAAATATCTTGGAAAAAGTCATACTATAAGCATAAACGAACACTTAATCAACATTTTAACGAATTTTTTAGGTGAAAAAAATGTAAAAGTTGTAGAAAAGGGCATTGAAAACAATCCATAAACGGTATACAATATATAAGAGTAAAATTATGGTTAAAGTTTTTTATGACAAACCATAATACGTAAGATTTGGATATATACTATTATATTAGGAGGAGTATTAAAATGGCTAAGGAAATCAATACAATTGCTGTTTTAACAAGCGGTGGAGATGCTCCAGGAATGAATGCTGCAACACGTGCAGTTGTTCGTGAAGCTCTTTACAAAGGAAAGAAAGTGAAAGGTATTAAAAGAGGCTATGCCGGTCTTTTAAATGAAGAAATTTTTGACATGGATGCTTCAAGTGTTTCCGATACAATTTCTCGTGGTGGTACTGTATTACAGACTGCAAGATGCGTAGAATTTATTTATCCTGAAGTACAGAAAAAGGCAGCAGAAATTTGTAAAAAACATGGAATTGATGCTATGGTTGTCATTGGTGGTGACGGTTCTTTCAAAGGAGCACAGAAACTTGCAAAACATGGCATTAATACAGTAGCTGTTCCTGGAACTATCGACCTTGATATTGGCTGTACTGATTATACTATCGGCTTTGATACTGCTGTAAATACTGCGATGGAAGCAATTGATAAAATTCGTGATACTTCTACATCACATGAAAGATGTTCTATTATTGAAGTAATGGGACGTCATGCAGGTTATATTGCATTATGGTGTGGTCTTGCAAATGGTGCAGAAGATATTCTTCTTCCGGAAAAATATGATGAAGACCACGAAGCAATTATTATCAGACACATTAAAGAAAATCAAAGAGCCGGAAAACAACATCATATTATTATCAATGCAGAAGGTATTGGAAATTCTGTTGAAATGGCAAAACGTATCGAAGAAGCAACCGGTATGGAAACTCGTGCATCTATTTTAGGACATATGCAACGTGGTGGTTGCCCAACTTGTAAAGACCGTGTATATGCTACAACAATGGGAGCTATGGCAGTAGACCTTCTTTGTGAAGGAAAGAGTAATCGTGTAGTTGCCTATAAAAATGGTGATTTCTGTGATTTTGACATTGACGAAGCATTAGCAATGAGAAAACAAATTCCGGAATATATGTATTATCTTACAGAAAGTCTTGTATAATGGCAAGGAAGCCGTCACATATGTGACGGCTTTTCGTATGTAATATAAAAAAAAGAAAGGGAAATATATGATTACAAGTGCTACAAATAAACAGATAAAAGAATTATCTGCATTAATAAAAAAAGCAAAAGAACGAAAAAGCAAAGGCGTTTTTGTAGTAGAAGGAACAAAAATGGTAGCTGAAGCACCAAAAGAATGGCTTCGTGCTATTTA
>JAFWXB010000162.1 GCA_017523185.1 Lachnospiraceae bacterium
ATAGTTATAGATTTTGTTTTTGATAGGGATATGAAATTATATAACAGAAAGAAATGCATTTATGAAGATATTAGTATGTGATGATGATAGAGAAATTGTGGATGCAATTGAGATTTATTTGTTACAGGAAGGATATGAAATCGAAAAAGCGTATGATGGTGAGGAAGCAATTTCTGTTTTACAAAGGGAAAATATTGATTTATTGATTATTGATGTGATGATGCCAAAATTAGATGGGATTCGAGCAACACTTCAGATTCGTAAAGAAAGTAATATTCCGATTATTATTTTATCAGCAAAGACACAAGATGTAGATAAAATTTTAGGATTAAATGTAGGTGCAGATGATTATATGACAAAACCATTTAATCCATTGGAATTAGTGGCAAGAGTAAAATCGCAATTAAGAAGAAATACCTTTATTTCTAAGCAGTTTAAACAGGAAGAAAATATATATGAAGCCGGTGGGCTTGTGATTTATGATGATTTAAAGAAAGTAACAGTAGATGGAGAAGAAGTGAAATTAACTCCTATTGAATATAATATTTTATTATTGTTAATGAAAAATAGAGGTAAGGTATTTTCTATTAATCAGATTTATGAAAATATTTGGAATGAAGAAGCGATTGGGGCAGATAATACAGTTGCAGTACATATTAGACATATTCGTGAGAAGATTGAAATTAATCCAAAAGAACCAAGATATTTAAAAGTGGTATGGGGTGTAGGATATAAAATTCAAGAGTAGAGCAACTATTGGAATATTTGAAGAATAAATATTGTATAAAAAATAGAATTGACGTGGGTTTGCAAATTATAAAAATCAATATAATTGCTTGTTTGAATAAGAAAAATGATATTTTTGTGTGATTTTTTGTATTTGTTTAATTAGAAAATGTTAGAGAGTATTTGAAAAATAAAGTTGGAATAGAGAATAAGATAAGTTTATGGAAAAATATACATTAAAAAAAATAGTTACATTTATTTTTTTACATCAAATTTTTATTATTGCGACAATGATATGTATTTATTTATATGAATATATTATTTTAAAATATCCATTAAAAAATGATATGTATTATTTGGTGTTTGCTTTTATAAGTGGTATAGGAAGTTTTCTATTTCTTTTGGAGGGAACAATATGCGAGTGGAAGCTGGTAAAGAAGCAGTTAAAAATTGGGTGGATAGATAGAATTTATTTAGAAATTGTTTTAATATTAGCAATAGCTGTTTTGATGTTTTTATTTCAATATTTACAAAGATTAAATGTAAAAGTTTTTTCTATTGCAGGTCTTATTTTAGCTGTGGGAATGGTTGCATATTTTATGGATACGGCTGTAATTATTGTTTATTTTAGTATGATAAGAAGAATGGCTCAAAAGGTATTCGTGCAGTATAGCTTTATTTATTTTTTAAGTAAGCTATGCAGAAGATGTGCAAAGGGAAATATATTTCAGGAAGTTGCAAAAAAGATTGAAGAAGAACGAAAAGTAAGAGAGGCTTTGCGATTGATTGCAGAGGGTCAATTGGATAGAACTTTGAATATAGATGAGTTTCATGGGCAGGAACGAGAAATTGCAGAGGCATTAAATCAAATCCAAAAAGGATTAAAAGAATCAGTAGAAGCTCGTATTCGTGATGAGAAAATAAAAGCAGATTTAATTACGAATGTGTCGCATGATATTAAGACACCACTTACATCAATTGTAAATTATGTAGAACTTTTGCGTAGAGAAGAACTAGGAAATGAAAAAGCAAAAAGTTATATTTGTATTATTGCAAATAAGGCAGAGCGATTGAAACAGTTGACAGAGGATTTGATTGAAGTTTCAAAAATCAGCTCAGGAAATATTCATTTAGAAAAACAAAAAATTGATTTTTTGGAACTTTTATATCAGACAGGTGGGGAATTTAATGAACGATTTGAAGAACGAAATCTTACAATTGTAACGAAGTTACCACATCAATCTCTTATGATACTTGCAGATGGAAGACAACTATTTCGTGCTATTGAAAATCTTTATACAAATGCTGCAAAATATGCGTTGGAAGATACGAAAGTATATGTAGAACTTTTGGTGGAAAAGGAAATGGCTGTTTTTTGTATTAAAAATGTTTTTGATAAGAAAATTGAAAATTATAAGGATTTAACAGAGCGATTTGTAAGAGGTGAGGAATCAAGAACTACGGAAGGAAGTGGCTTGGGATTATCAATTACTAAAAATTTAGTTATTCTTATGGGGGGATATTTTGATATTGAGGTAAAGGAAGATTTATTTATTGCTGTTATGAAATTTCCATTGCTCAAAGAAGAACGTAAATTTGAGATTTTAGGATGAGACTGGAAATAATATAATCTGAGTTTGATAACAAAAAATTAGCTATTTTCTAAAAAATCGAATGATTAAGTGTTTTTTTGACATAATCATGTATTATTTTTATGAAAAAATTATAATTATTAAAATCACATTAAAATATTATATAAAAGTATGGAAAAACAAATATAAATTTTATATGTTATCAATTATAGGTGAAAAAATAAAATTATGGAACTTATGTTATATGTGATTTTTGAGGAAGAAAAAAGTAGTCTTGATTTTTCGTCATAAGCAACTGTTTTTGATATAATTTATCATAAAAATACGGAAAATTAACTGGATTTTGCTTGATTTGATGAGAATAAGTAGATATAATCTTATGCATAATAGTTTAAAATTGTCGAAAATTTGCGAAAATGTGTAAAGCAGTAAAGTAAATAAATATATAGGTAATAGGGCGTTTTTATTTTAGAATATTGCACAAAATTATTCATATGAAAAAGATATATTTTTTATTATGAAGAAATGTCTTTGTACAATGAAGAAAAGTAAGTATTTGGTATGGGACCTGTAAAATATTTTAAGTAGAAGAAAAGACAATTTTAGCGATATGAAAAATCAGGAGGATAAACACATGAAATTATATAAGCAGGGAGCTTATTTATTACGTGGAAAAGAAGTCGTTTTAGATTCAAATGAGGCAAAAGATGCAGTTGCATCTAAAGTTGGAAAAGTTGTTTCCAAAGAAGAAGCAAAAGAAAATACAATTGCATATGGGATTTTAAAAGAACACAATACATCCGGTAATATGGAAAAATTGCAGATTCGTTTTGATAAATTAACTTCCCATGATATTACATTTGTAGGTATTATTCAGACTGCAAGAGCTTCAGGATTAGAAAAATTCCCAATGCCATATGTACTTACCAATTGTCACAATAGTCTTTGTGCAGTAGGTGGAACTATCAATGAAGATGACCATATGTTTGGACTTACTTGTGCAAAAAAATATGGTGGAATGTATGTACCACCTCATCAGGCTGTTATTCATCAGTTTGCAAGAGAAATGCTTGCAGGTGGTGGTAAAATGATTTTAGGCTCGGATTCTCATACAAGATATGGTGCACTTGGGACTATGGCAGTTGGTGAAGGTGGTCCGGAACTTGTAAAACAGTTATTAAATAAAACATATGATATTGATATGCCGGACGTTGTTGGTATTTATTTGACCGGTAAACCTATGATTGGTGTAGGTCCACAAGACGTTGCACTTGCAATTATTGGTGCAGTATTTGGTAATGGATTTGTTAAAAATAAAGTAATGGAATTTGTTGGACCTGGTGTGGATAATTTAAGTGTAGATTTCCGTATTGGTGTAGATGTTATGACAACAGAAACTACTTGCCTTTCATCTATTTGGAAAACAGATGAAAAAGTAAAAGAGTTTTATGAAATTCATAACAGAGACGATGAATATAAAGAATTAAATCCTGGTGAAGTTACATATTATGACAGTTTTATTGAAATTGATTTAAGTGAAATCAGACCAATGATTGCTATGCCATTCCATCCAAGTAATGTTTATACAATTGATGAATTAAATGCAAATTTAATGGATATTTTAGATGATTGTGAAAAACGTGCAGAAGTAAGTTTTGATGGTAAAGTAAAACTTGACTTAAAGAGCAAAGTAAGAAATGGCAGACTTTATGTTGACCAAGGTATTATTGCAGGTTGTGCAGGTGGTGGTTTTGAAAATATTTGTGATGCAGCAGATATTTTAAATGGAAAATCTATTGGTGCAGATGAATTTACATTAAGCGTATATCCTGCTTCTACTCCAATTTATATGGAACTTGTAAAAAATGGTGCAATTGCAAAACTTATGGCAGCAGGTTCTGTTGTAAAAACAGCATTTTGTGGACCATGTTTTGGTGCCGGAGATACTCCTGCAAATAATGCATTTTCGATTCGTCATTCTACAAGAAACTTTCCAAATAGAGAAGGTTCTAAGGTTCAGAATGGACAGATTTCTTCTGTTGCACTTATGGATGCTCGTTCGATTGCAGCAACAGCAGCAAATAAAGGATATTTAACATCTGCAATGGATATGGATGTAAATTACAGCAAACCAAAATATTTCTTTGATAAGACTATTTATGAAAATCGCGTATTTGATAGTAAAGGGGTAGCAAATCCGGATGTAGAAATTCATTTTGGACCAAACATCAAAGACTGGCCTGCAATGAGTGCATTACCGGAAAATATGGTCTTAAAAGTAGTTTCTGAAATCCATGACCCTGTAACAACAACAGATGAATTAATTCCGTCCGGTGAAACATCTTCATTCCGTTCAAATCCACTTGGATTGGCTGAATTTGCATTATCCAGAAAAGACCCAATGTATGTTAGTCGTGCAAAAGAAATTCAGAAAGCACAAAAAGCAGTAGAAAACGGTACTTGTCCGGTAGAAGAAGTAAGTGAATTAAAAGAAGTGATGGAAACCATTCGTGCACAGTTCCCGGAAGTTGGAAAAGGAAATGTAGGATTTGGAAGTACAATTTTTGCAGTAAAACCAGGCGATGGCTCTGCTCGTGAACAAGCAGCTTCTTGTCAGAAAGTACTTGGTGGTTGGGCAAATATTGCAAATGAATATGCTACAAAGAGATATCGTTCAAACTTAATTAACTGGGGTATGGTTCCATTTATTATTGAAGAAGGCGAATTGCCATTTGAAAATTTGGATTATTTATTTATTCCAAACATTAAAGATGCGATTGCTGACGGAAAAACAGAATTTAAAGCATATGTTGTAAAGAACAATGCATTAAATGAATTTACTTTAAAAATGAGTGAATTAACAGATGATGAAAAAGATATTATTTTAAAAGGATGTTTAATTAATTATTATCGTGGTTAAAAAACATCAGTTCGATAGTTAAAAGTAATATAACATGGGTTTGACAGATAAAAAATGTTTGAGCCGAATCGAAAACTGCACATTTTGATAAAGTCTGTTAAGATTGACTTGAATTGTATAGAGTATCAGTTATGAAAAAGAAGTAAAGGGAATTGCAAATCGAATTTACATTAAAATAATATCTTATTCAGAATATAGGAGGGTTATTTTGACAGAACAGGAAAAAAGTCTTGATTTAGAAAAAAAAAGAAAAAAAGAAATTCAGCACTATTTAAAAATGGGTGTGACTGCGTTTTTGACTTTTTGCAGTTGTATTTTAGTTTTCTTTTTTATGTATCGAAATAAACAGTTTTCAGAAGCATTTGATAAACTTTTAAAAGCAGCCGAGCCAATTATTATTGGCTTGGTACTTGCTTATCTTTTGATACCTGTACAAAAATTTTTAGATGTACCTATTAAGAATTACTTGATAAATAAGTCAAAAGTAAAAGAAGAAAAAGCAAAAAAAATAGCAAAGACATTGAGTATTACAGGTGCGATTGTTTTTCTGTTTATTGTAATTGCATTGTTGATTGCTATTATTGTACCTGCACTTACTACAAGTGTTATGGGATTGATTGATGCTATGCCTGGATATGTGGAATCTTTTGTGGCATGGATTAAAGAAAGTCGTCTTGGAGATAGTGATGCTGCATATATTATTAGTGAAGTAATTACGACAATGACAGTAACATTGGAAAAATGGGCAACAAATGAATTACTTCCGGAAGCACAGCGTTATATTGGACAAATTACATCAGGTGTATTTTCGTTTATTAAGACAATTTTAAACTTTATTATTGGAATTATTGTAGCTGTTTATGTAATGTCTATTAAAGAAACATTAGTTGGACAGGCAAAGAAACTTGTTTACGCATTTTTTTCTGTAAATAAAGGAAATCGTATTATTCGAACCGTAAGAAAATCAAATGAAATTTTTGGTGGATTTATTATTGGAAAAATTGTTGATTCTGCCATTATTGGTGTGATAGCGTATTTTGGTTGTTTGATTTTGAAAATGCCAAGTACAATTCTTATTGCCGTTATTATTGGTGTTACAAATGTAATTCCATTTTTTGGTCCATTTATTGGAGCAATTCCGGCAATTCTTTTGGTATTGATTCAAAGTCCGATTCACGCAGTTTATTTGGCTATTTTTATTCTTGTTTTACAACAAGTAGATGGAAATATTATTGGACCAAAGATTTTAGGTGATACAACAGGTTTATCTTCTTTTTGGGTATTATTTGCAATTTTAATTGCAGGTGGAATATTCGGATTTTTGGGTATGCTGTTAGGCGTTCCTGTATTTGCAGTAATTTATTATATTTTGCAGGAAAATATTGCATATCGTATGAAAAAACGAAAATTGCCAAATGAAACAGAAAAATATGTACATTTGGTTGCAATTGATGATAATAATGAATTAAAATATGAAAAAGAGAATACAAATATAAAAAAATTAGACAAGGAAGATAAAAAATAGTTCGTTATTTTTTGACATCTTATAACGCCTATGATACACTAACACTAGGCTAATAATAGTTTTTTGGAATGTACCTGAGGTGACTTAACATTGGATAAGTATGAATATAATTTAAAATTAGAACAAATAAAAAGTTTTGCTGCAGAAGAACGATATGAAGAAGCAGCACAGATTGCAGATACGATTAATTGGAATAAAATTAAAAATGTAAATACGTTAGTAAAAGTAGGCGAGGTATATGAACAAGTAAGCAGATACGAAGAAAGCAGAGATATTTTGCTAAATGCTTATGACCATTCGCCAATTGGAAGAACAATTATTGCACGTTTAGCAAAAGTAGCTGTAAAAATGAAAGATTTTGAAGCTGCACAGGAATACTATGATGAATTTTTGGATATTGCTCCAAATGATAATCAAAAATATATCATTAAGTATGAAATGGAAAAAGCAAAAGGTGTAAATCCGGTGGAATTGATTCCTCTATTAGAAGAATTAAAAGAACAGGAGTACACAGAAGAATGGGCTTTTGAATTAGCTGATTTATATCATAAAGTGGGAATGAAGGATAAGTGTGTAGATACTTGTGATGAACTCGTTTTATGGTTTGGGGATGGACCATATGTAGAAAAAGCATTGGAACTAAAAAAGAAATATCAGCCACTTACAAAAGTGCAAGCAGAGAAATTTCGCACATTCCGTTTTTTAGATGATGGAGCAAAAAAAGAAAATTCTATCAATAGTGCGACAGATACAAAGATTGTTGATATTACAAAAAAAGATGTTAATTCAGATATAAATAATATTACAGTAAATAGTAATAGTGAAATAGATACATTTATATCTGTTGACGCGAAAGAAAATCAGGAAAGTAGTGAGAATGATACTACAAAAGCTGAAGACAATCAAAAATTACCAAAAGATGTGGAATCTGTAGCAGAAACAGCTTTAGAAGCAGAAGCAGTTGCAATGCCAAAAGTTGTATTACATACAGAACGTTTTAATACAGTAAATCTTCAAGCTGAAATTGCAAAAGGCATGAAAGAGATAATGGGTGCTGATAAAACTGCAGAAGAAACAAAAGATGGTATGAAAGAGATTTTAGAAGATTGGGAAAAGACAAAAAAAGCAGCAGAAGCAGCTATTTATGATGCAGAAGTCAGAAAGCTATCTTCAATTAAATTAGAGCAAGAAGAATCTGTAGATATTATGGAACAGTTGAAAGATGTTTTACCAAAAGTAGAGGTACAAGCATCAAAACCAAAAATATCAGATGAAGAATATTTGAAAAATAATAAAGAAACTAAGACTTTATTTGAAAGTGTAAATTCTATTTTAGAAAAGAAAATAGAACGTTTAAATGATGAAAATGAAAAGATAGAACAAGAAATTCAAAGAGCATCAAAAGAAAATGAGGAATTAACAGCCAATAATTTTGATTTACTTTCTTTTGTAAAACGTCGAGAGGAAGCTGAAAATACAGTTGTAAAAGAGAATGAAAAAATAATAAGAGGTTTTCCAGAGATTGAAACAAATCCGTCGATACTTCAAGCAAAGATAGAAAATGCAATATTAGATAGTGATAGTTCATCATTTAGAACAGTAAAAAAAGCTCCTATTGATATTATGGGAGCAACAAAGAGGATTCCTGAAATAAAAACCTTGACAGATGAAGAACGTGCTATTTTTTCTTATTTTATTCCGGTAAAAGGAATGGAAAGACAAATTTGTATTGCTTTAACAGGAATTATAGACCATTTTAACAATGATACATTTGGAACAACCGGAAATTTGATTATTGAAGGAAATGAAGGGTGTGGAAAAACAGTTCTTGCAATTAATATTTTGAAAGTTTTACAAAAAGAATGTGGACAGTTTAATGGTAAAATTGGTAAAATAAATGCAGATGCTTTAAATAAAAAAGATATTCGTACTTTATTAAAAAAAGTATCAGGTGGCTGTTTAATTATTGAAAAGGCAGGAGAATTGGAGAGGTCAACAGTCAGAACACTTTCTATTTTCTTAGAACAGGATACAAGTGGAATGTTTTTGATTTTAGAAGATTCTGCAAGAGGAGTGAAAAAGGCACTTTCTATGGATGAAAGTTTTGCAAGAAAATTTACAGAAAGAATTAAAGTACCGGTATTTTCAAACGAAGAACTGGTAACATTTGCAAAATCATATTCCAATGAAAGGGGTTATGAAATTGATGAAATGGCTGTACTTGCATTGCACAATCGCATTTGTAATATCCAAAAACTTGATCAAGTAACTACTTTAGAAGAAGTAAAAGGAATTATAGATGAAGCAATTGAGAAGGAAGCAAATAGTGGAATTCGAAAAGCCATTAATATTTTTACAGCAAAACGTTACACCGACGATGATAAAATCGTCTTAACAGAAAAAGATTTTGAATAATATGGAGGGGAATATGAGTTATTTCACAGAGATGGACAGTTACCTGTTCGGTCAGGCAACACACTATGACATTTACCGAAAATTAGGGGCACATGTTATGACTACCCAGGAAGGACAAAAGGGTGTATGCTTCGATGTTTGGGCACCAAATGCATCAAGAGTATATGTAATTGGTGATTTCAACGGTTGGAATGAAACTTCTCATGAAATGGAAAGAGTAGAACCAACAACTATGGGTGTATATGAATTGTTTGTTCCGGAAATTGGAGAAGGTACACAGTACAAATTTTTAATTATTGCAAGAGATGGAAGGAAGATTTATAAAGCAGACCCATATGCAACTTATTCTCAGGTTCGTCCAGACACAGCTTCTGTAGTTGCTGATATTGACCATTTTAAATGGACAGATACTACATGGATGAAAAATCGTGCAAAGAAAACACAGGAAGATATGTATTCTGAACCAATGGCTATCTATGAAGTACATTTAGGCTCATGGATGAGACATTTTGGAAAACAAGGTGTTGAAGCATATTATACTTATCGCGAACTTGCTACAAAGCTTGTACAATATGTAAAAGAAATGGGATATACTCATGTAGAACTTATGGGTATTTCCGAATATCCGTTTGATGGTTCATGGGGCTATCAGGTAACAGGATATTATGCACCAACTTCCAGATACGGAACACCTGCTGACTTTGCATATTTAATTAATGAATTCCATAGAAATAAAATCGGTGTTATTTTAGATTGGGTACCGGCTCATTTCCCAAGAGATGCCCACGGTTTAGCAGAATTTGATGGAACACCTACATATGAATATGCAGATACCAGAAAAGGGGAACATCCTGACTGGGGAACAAAGATTTTTGACTATGCAAGAAACGAAGTAAAGAACTTCCTTATCGGTAGTGCTTTAATGTGGGTTGAAAATTATCATATTGATGGTCTTCGTGTAGACGCAGTAGCATCTATGTTATATCTTGATTATGGTAAACAAGATGGACAATGGGTTCCAAATAAATACGGTGGAAATGGCAATATTGAAGCTATGGAATTTTTCAAACATATCAATACATTAATTCTTGGAAGAAATCCTGGAACTCTTATGATTGCAGAAGAATCTACAGCTTGGCCAAAACTTACTTCTAAAGTAGAAGATGAAGGATTAAACTTCAGTTATAAATGGAACATGGGTTGGATGCATGACTTCTTAGATTACATGAAATTA
This sequence comes from Lachnospiraceae bacterium, assembly GCA_017523185.1. The sequence continues at coordinate 10,413 of JAFWXB010000162.1, forward strand.
GACCCAATTTATCGTAAATATAACCACAATAAGATGACATTTGCAATGAGCTACAATGAAAGTGAAAAATATATCCTTGTATTATCTCACGATGAAGTAGTTCACTTAAAATGCTCTATGTTAAATAAGATGCCAGGCTTAGAAGGGGATAAATTCAAAAACCTTATGGCAGGCTATGCATTCATGATGGGTCACTCAGGAAAGAAACTTCTCTTTATGGGACAGGATTTCGGTCAGGCTCAAGAATGGAGTGAAGAAAGAGAACTTGATTGGTACTTATTACAGAATCCAAACCACAAAAAGATTCATGATTGGATGAAAGCATTATTAACTATTTACAGAAAGAACAAATGTATGTATGAATTAGATACTACATGGGAAGGTTTCGAATGGATTAATGCAGATGATGGTGACAGAAGTATTTACAGCTTTATTCGTAAGAGCAAAAATGGCAAGAATAACTTATTATTTGTAATTAACTTTACACCGGTAGCAAGAGATGATTATCGTGTAGGCGTTCCAAGACGTAAACAATATAAATTAATCTTAAATAGTGAATCAGAACAGTTTAATGGAACAGATGTAGAACCAAGACCGGAAGTTTATAAAGCAGAAAAAGTAGAATGTGATGGAAGAAAATTCTCATTTGCTTACCCATTAGCACCATACGGAATTGCAGTATTTAAGTTCTAAAATTAAAAAAAATATTCTATAAATAAGACAGATTGTCATAAAGGATTTCCCTTATGACAATCTGTTTTTATATTTAGAAAATAAGAAAAATGCCGATATATATTAAGAAATAATGGATATATAAATGGCAATAAAAAGTATATATTTTGTAGTAAAAATAAGTGATTTACAATCAGTTATAATAGTTTTATTTTTGTAGTTATAATTTATAGTTTAAACTAATATGAAATTGATAAAAAATAAAAATAAGGGAGCATTTTATGTTTATTGACCAAACAAAAGCAATTGAAAAATATAGTAAGCATATGACATTAAATTCGGGAATTTTACCGAAATCACATCAATCTATCACAACAGATTCTGTATTAGATTATAAAAAAACACAGGCACAAATGCAAGGTTATCGTGTGACAAAAGGTAATCACTATTTTATGCAAGATGCGTTTTATCAGAAACCAAATCAAAATGAAGAACAAACTGTTTTAGAACAATTAGATACACAAATGGATATGAGTTCTAAGAATCGCAGAAATCAGATGATTGTGGCTGTAAATACACTTTCCGAAGATGATTTAAAAGAAATGCAAAAAAACGGTTTTTCAGCACTTGATATGGATAGCCATACTGTAATTACCGTAACAGATAAAATCAAAGCAACACTTGCACAAGCAGGTGTCGATATTTCAGGTTATGGCGATAGCTTAAGTATGAAGGAATTAAAGGAAATTACGGGAAGTACAGCAGTCGCTTCGCAAGTATCAGATATGTTACAAAAAGCTAAATTAGAGGATACAACAAATTCTATAGATGAAGACTTGGTATCACAAATAAAAGAGGCTTTAAAAAATGCTGATTTGCCTATTACAAAAGCAAATGTACAGGAATCTGCTATTGCATATCAAACAGCAATATCTTTAGAACCATTAGGTGATGCAGGAAAAAAATATCTCATAAAAAATGGTTATGAGCCAACGGTTCAAAATTTATATAAAGCTCAATATTGTGCCACGGAATACAGTATAAAAAATACAAATATTGATTTTAAAGCATTAGAAAAACAGATAGAGCAAATGATTCGAAATGCAGGTTTGGAAGTAAATTCCGAAACAAAAACCAGTTGTGAGTGGCTGATTCAAGAAGGAATTGCATTAACAACTGACAATTTAATATATATTCAAGGATTGAATACATTATCGCAAAATCTATTACAGTTAAAAACACAAGAATTGGAAAATTCATTTGTGCTACATCGTATTGCAGAGGCTATTACAGATGGAAAACGACCAATGGACGCATTGCTTGTAAAAGGTTTTTCGTTTATGGATAAAGCAAAAATGGCAATGGATACAATTACAAATGCCACAGAAGAAGATTTAGCATATTGTGTAAGTCATGAAATGAATCTGACAATTGAAAATCTGAATACAGCACAAGGAAATCGTACAGAAACAGCAGTTGGTGTAAGCGTAGAAATCAGCATGGATATTAGCTATATTAGTGCAAAACGACAGTTAGAAGAAACACGTCTTGCAATGACGTTAGAAGCAAATTATTCACTTGTTAAACGTGGTATTCCGATTGACACAAAACCATTAGAGCAATTAGTAGAAGATTTAAGAAATCAGGAAAATCAATATTATAAAAATCTCATGACACAGTCAGGTGTGGAAGCAACAGAAGAAAATATTGCATTATTTTCAAAAACAACAACTTATGTAGAAGAATTAAAGTTTCAGCCGGCATATGCATTGCAATTAGGTGGCGAAAGTGCGATTACAATTCGTTCATTACATGAAACGGGAAGTGCATTAAAATCCACAATGGATAGAGCAATGCAAAGCTATGAAACTATGTGGACAGCTCCACGTAGTGATTTAGGTGATTCTATTACAAAAGCATTCCAAAATATTGATGCTATTTTAAGCGATTTAGGTTTGGAACTTACAGAAAGTAATCAAAGAGCAGTTCGTATTTTAGCATATAATAAAACAGAACTTACTGTAGAAAATATTCAACATATAAAAGAAACCGATATGGAAGTACAGCGTTTGTTCCGAAATCTAAATCCTGCTACAACTTTAGAAATGATTCGTCGTGGAGAAAATCCGTTAGATATGGAGCTTTCCGAATTAAATCATTTGGTAGAGGAAATTCAAGCAGAAACAGGAGAACAGGAAACTGAGCGTTTTAGCAAGTATTTGTGGAAATTGGAAAAAAATCATGAGATTACACAACAAGAACGTGATAGTTACATGGGGATTTATCGTTTGATTACACAGGTAGAAAAAACAGATGGAGCAGTTATTGGTGCACTTATGAATCAAGGAGCTGATATTACCATGCGAAATTTACTGACAGCAGTTCGTTCAGGTAAAAAAACGATAAATTATGAAGTCAATGATGATTTTGCAGGTGTAAGAAGAACTGTTATTGGTAAGCGTATTGATGATCAGATTATGTCTTCTTATTATTTGAATTGTGTAAAAGAATCAGCAGATATTATGTCTCCGGAGGCATTAAAGGAAACACCGAATTGGGAAGAAATGACACCGGAACGCTTCTTAGAAGCTATGAAACAAAATGCACATGAAGAAAATGCAGTTGTAGCAGAACAGGAATATCAGAGTGAAACATTAAGTCAGTATACAAGTGTTTTAGAAGCATCTGATGATGTATATGCTTTTTTAGAGAAATATGATATAAAAAATAGTGCAAAAAATGTACTTGCTATTTCAAAATTATTGGAAAATCCAAGTAATGTATTTGATGTATTATTTGCAGAAGAAGGAAAAAGTCTTGATTATAAGAAAATGATTCAGGATATGAAAGATAAAGTTTTGAAGAACTTTGGGGAAGCTGTAAAAACTCCAGAAGAAATGGTAAAAGCACAGGCAACATTGGCAGAAGTAGCAGAAAATGTGATGAAAACAATGATTGTAGAACAGGAAACAATTAGTGTAAAAGATTTGCAGGATTTGCGTTTGATGAATCAACAGTTGTATTTATGCAAAGAGCGAGCAAGAGAGGAAAGTTATTTAGTGCCGGTTACTACAGGAGATAGTGTCACAGGTGTTTCTTTAAAGATTGTGCGAGGAAAAGCAGATAAAGGTCTTGTTGATATCTTTTTTAGAGGGGCATTAATGGCAAAAGTAGCAGCTTCTTTTGAAGCAAAAGAAAAAGGAATTACAGGTGTAATTGCAACAACCGATGAACAGACAAGACAAATGCTTTCTGAAAAATTAGACGGATTAAGAGAAAAAATGCAAGAAGATGGACAAGAAGAAGTAGATATTCGTATTACACAAGTTACGGATTTATCTATGTGGCAATTTGAGAAAAAAACATTGCCTGAAACAGGAGAAGCAAATCCTGTTCAGACAAAACGCTTGTATCATATTGCAGAAAGTTTTATTCAGATGATTGGAGAATTATCGGAAGTATAATATTCTGTAATTTTTGTTTTATATATTGTTAAGAGATTGGAATCAGATGATTTGTTTTACAATAATCAATAATTCCAAAATATACGGAACGTGCGACTTTGAGTTGATATAATTCCGTAGTAAGAAGGTCTGCTTCATAAGAATTACTTAAAAACCCACATTCTGCGATAATTATAGGTGTGGGTGAATTTTTAAGCAAATAGTAACTGTCATTTTTTTGTGGAGTACGTTCTTTTTCAGGAGAAAGAATCTGATTCATGCGATTTTGCATATTATCAGCAAGTGCTTTGCTTTCGGTGGAAGATGTATAATAAAATACTTGAGGTCCTTTGGAAGAACTATCCGTAAAACTGTTTTGATGAATACTGACTGTAAGAATTGGAGAAGTTTCTTTGATTAAGTTTACACGAGCTATCATATCATCTCTTTTGATGGAAGAAGAATCCTCTGAAGCGAGTATTTTATCGGAATCTCTTGTGAGAACTACATAAAATCCTTTATTTTCTAAAAGTGGTTTTAATTTTAGAACAATACTAAGATTAATATCTTTTTCTAAAACATTGTTAATTCCTATTTTTCCAGGGTCATTTGCACCATGACCTGCATCTAATACAATGCAATACTTAGAAGAATTTTGAGTAGTAGCTTGTTTTTCTTCTATGTGAGATTGAATAATCGGATTTATAAGAAAAAATAAGGCTGTTGTTAAAATAAGAATACACGTTACTATGATAAAAAATGGTTTTTTAGAAAAAATATGTGGCATAAAATATCCTTTTGTTTTGTACAATTGGTATATTTTATGCCACATTTTTTATTTTATGTAATTTTTACTGAGAATGATAAGAAAAGTTCTAAAATAGACAATAATTTCTCTAAACTTCATAAAATAACTTGTTTTTGTGTTGAAAATATGATATAGTAGTTGAAAATAAAAACATATTAGAAAGAAGAAAGTTAAGTGTATAGATAATATAAGATATGTTAAATTTCTTATTTGATAAAATAAAAATAAACACCATACAATAAAAATCGGAATGGGGTGAATCTGTATGGACATAGAACGTGGGATACTTCAGGAAACTATGATGTTACTAACATCGGGACAGTTGATGGTTTTACAACAGAAGTTTATGGATGATGAAAAATCCTATCAAATATTTTTGGAAGAACTTAAAATTGTTAATGAAAAGAAAAGGGAACAACTTGAAAAAGAAAATAAAAAGTTTCAAGAAAATCCGGAAGAAAAGAACAACGAGTATAAAGAACGGAAACTCTTTCAAAAACGAGTAAAAAATTATATTAAAGATTTTCAGCAAAAACAAAAAAAAAATTCAGATAAGTGGACACTTACAAAAATATATATAGAAGCAGGATTTGATTATAATTCATGGTATCGAATGTTAGATGCATTTGGTCGTGGAAAACAATATAGAGATAAATTGCGTTGTTTGTGTTTTGTATTACAATTAGATTTTTTGAAAGCAAATGAATTTTTACTTTTAGTAGGACAACCTTTGGATTTTTGTAGCAAACGTGATTTTTATATTTCAGAATGTTTGAAAGAGGGAGTCTACTCAAAAGAAAAAATTAATGAGCGTTTGGAAAAACATGATTTAAAGCCATTATTTGTTTATAAAAAAAAATAATGTAAAATTTAGATAGAAAGGGGTGGAAAATATGGCGTTGAAAATGTCAAATGGAATACAAATTCAAAATTTAGAAATGTTACATAATTATTTTGATTTTAATGCAATTTACCAAATACTTATGAATGACCCAAAACAAATAGAATGGTTTTTAGAGGGATTGCCAAAAGAAGAACAGAATCAAATTGTACTTGATTTGAATGCATTAATGAAACATATGCCAAAGGCAAAAGAATATATTGAAGTTACAAATGAAGCAAAGGGAAAACTTTGGTTAATAAAAGATGATAGGGTTGCTTTACAGTCAGAATTGTTTGTTCGTCAAATGCAGTTATTATATCAAACAGATATGCGATTTTTTGAATCAAAAGCAGGTATTTCTATAACAGATAAAACGAAAGATGGATTTCCTACAATTCAATCTTATGGTGAAAATCTTGTCAAATATGTACAAAGAATAACAAATAATGGAATGCGTTTATTTACATATGAAGAAGCTGTAAAATTTTTATTTTTTATGAAGATGTATTTATTAGCTGGAATTTTTGAAATTTCAGAAGATAGTATGGAATTTTTTTTGCAGGAAGTTCTTACAGATGAAGTGCAAGAAACGGTTTCTTTGAAAGAAAAAGATACAATTATACCTGCAAAGAAGCAAGAAGTATTAACATTGCCGTTTTATACGGGAAAATCTGCACAAGAAGAACCGATTACATTTTTAAAAATACAAAATGACTTCAATACACCAAAAACAGTCCGTTTGGAAGGTACAATAATAGAACGTGTAATACCTGCCAAAAGTGTATTATGGGCCTTGCAAAAAGGCGAATTTGTTATTGGATTTTTACCTAGATTTATTGTAACAAATGAAACAGTTCTACATATGGAACCAAATAGATTGATGTTTGAAACAGTAGAAGGAAAATCCATGCATATAGAAGTTTCAGATAATGTTGTTTGTTGGGCACATAGTAATCGAATAGGAAGTTTTTTGATAAATGAGAACGGAAAATTAGACCGAGCGAACTTGTATGAACGAATTTTAATACAGAAAAAGCCTATAAGAAAAGTAGTTGCTACAAATTTAGATTATGGAATACTGTTTGAAGATGGAAATATTGTATCAGGCATTAAGAAGAAAAATTGGAATAATATCATTGATTTTGTACTTACAACAAATCACAGTTTTGCAATTACGGCAAATCGAGAATTAATTGATAAGAATGGCAATACATTAGGAACAAATGTAGCGTATGTTGATGCTTATGAGGAACATTATTTGTGCTTTGATGCAAATGGAACGATACATACAGATAGTGGTTTGAAACTTGAAAATGATAAAAAAGTCGAAAAAAAATGCTTGACAGGTGCTGTTTGCAAAAAAGGATATGTAATTTCAGTAGATAATGCGATTGAAGTTTATAATTTTCGTAATGAATGTGTGAAACGTACAGAAATGCCAATAAAAGTAACCGAGTTATTTGCGAACGGAGAAACTGTAGCCTACTATGATGATATTGCAAAATGTTTTCAATTTTATCCAATTTAATAAATAAAATAAGTTACCAATTTCAAATTTCTAAAGTATTAAGTAGTGCGTAAGGGAACTTATTTATTTAACGAAATCAAAAAAGTAACCTATTTTACAATTTGTTTGTAAAGGTTACTTTTTTTGTAAAAAATTCTCAAAAATTGAAATGATTTTATGAGAAAAGATATAGTAAACTATAATTATATAAAATTAAGAAAAGGAGAGTTGGGTATGGACGGAATATTGAAGTATGGGTTATTTGCTCTGATAGGTATTGTATTGTTGATAGCTTTGTATTTTTTGACAAGAAATACAGAAAAATCTCAAAAAGATACCGGTTCATCAGAGAAAAAAAGTAATAATGACAATAGTAATGTTGATAGGTGGAAAGAAGAACAACAAAAGGAAGAAGAAAGGAAAAGAGAAGAAGAACGAAAAAGGTTAGAGTCAAAGAAAAAGCAAGAACTGATAAAAGAATATTGTGATATAAAAGAAGAAATTGCAATTTGTAAATCAGAAGAAGCATATATGAGAATGTTTTCAGATTATGTGGAATTTTATCAGTATTTATTAGGGTTGGCACGTTATGCACAAAAAGAAAACATAACTTCTGTGTTATTTTCTGATTTGCTTATGAACAATGCAGAAGATGCAAATATTCAGAGAGTTTTGGATAAGAATGGGTTTAAAGTAAAGGTTCAGAATGTAGATATAAATCGAGAATTATGGGAAAAGAAATGTTCTGATATGGAAATATTTGCATTAGAAGCTCAAATCAGACAGGAAAAAGCCGGTTTATTGCAATTACAGCAAAGATTGCCATATAAGAATATCATTGCAGAGATTGGGAAACTTTTATATGAAATTATTGAAATTGCTGAAAAAGAAGATATGAATACTTGTATTATAAAAATACAAAGGTTGCAGAAAATTTTAGAAAAAAATGGTTGTTATCCGTTGTTTGCTGATGATAGACAGATACTGGAAGACGTAAAAGTACAATCTCATTTCTTAGAAGATAACATAGAAGAGGTAGAACTTCCGGGATTTTATATGTATGAAAATGCAAATTATTATTTGATTGGTACATACAGAGGAAGAAAGCGAGGTAGAAGATGAGAAGAAGATATATTGAATATTATGCAAATATAAATGGCAGGAACAGTCTGATTTTGTTAGATGAAGAAGATTTTATAAAATCATTAAGGCGTTTTTGTAAAAAATATAAAGATGATAAAGCGTTTATAGATTATGTTATAAAAGAAGTAACAGATGGAGAGTTTGTTAGAGAAGATAAGGTTCAGAAGGAAACGAAAGAGTGTAAAGACGAACTTTTAAACCAACGAAAAAACGTGAATAAAATCGTTAGTAAATGGGAAGATAATTTGAAGAAATATAAACAACAGCAAACAGATATCGATATAAAAAAAATAATTCAGTTGCGAAATCAAGGAAAATATAGTTATGAATATTTGAAAGCAATGGAATTGAAAAATGAAGATGTAAAAGAGTATATGTCTTTATTTGTTGAAATTATGTCAGAGTTACTTTGTTTTACAGGTTGTACAAAAGATACGTATTTCGAAATTGTGGATAGTGTGGAAAATGCTCGTGAAAATATTCAAAATTGTTGTAGAAATAAGAAAAATAAAAAGATATTACAAAGACTGGAAGAAAACGAAATTGCGAATTTTTATTTATCTGATTTAGAAGATATGATAAAAGCAAAGAATTTTGAAGATGATATAAGCATTTCAAGTGACTTAATAGATAGTAAATTAGAAAATGAAATACAAGAGTGTATACAGGAAGCTAATAATATGATATCTCATATAGAATATTTATCAAAGCAGCGAACTTTGACATGGAAAGAGATAAAAAATATTGTTGATGAAAATTATTCAAAATTCTTAGCAAAAGAAAAAAAATTATCAGAAAAATGGAATAATTATGAACAGAAGTGGGAAGATGCGTTCGATAAAATGAAAAGAGAGAAAGAACGTTTTGAATTACAATTTGAGCAAGAGAGAATGTCTTATAAACAGTATGAAATATATTGGGAAGAAATTGCTTTATTAAAAAAGATGTTTCCATATATCTATGAAATTAGCCAAACAGATGAAAATTGTTCCGAAAAATGGTATAGCGAAATGGGGCAGAAAATCAGAAATGCGTTACAGGAAGTAACTGTTGGGAATAAAAATACAAAGTTTATGTTAATTTCACATGATGATGAAATTTGCAAACAAAATACATCCATTCAATCTAAATTTATTGCAGATGATATTTGCTATCCGGGATTATTTTATTATGACAAGAATTTGAACAGATATGATTGTATTCTTGCTGGAAGAACCTATTACAAATAGTAAAATGTATTGCAGGATAGAATCAAAAATTTGTTTAATAGCAAATAGATAAAATGCAATAGAAAGGAGCATATAGATGGCAATAAGAACAATATTAGAAAAATTTGATATTAAAATTTCAGGTGATATATTAGTCGATTATAAAATTTTTGAACAGTATAATTTGATTGGTTTAGATTATGGAGATGGTGAACTTTCAGCAGCAAAAATCGAATGGAATTATCAGGATAAAAAATTAGAAATTAAGACGTTAGCTTTTGATAGGGGAGCTATTCTGTTTAAAACACCAAATGCTTATTTGATTAACGACCATACTGCTGAAAATTATGAAGCAATCGATATTGATAAGGCAGATATCAGTTTGTGTATGGATGTCAATGCAACAGGAACGGATAAAGGATTTCGTTGTTATAATTTTAAACATTATCCGGGTTCGGAAGAAGCAAAAGCAAAATATGTGCAAGATGATGGAATTGAAGTTTCTTTTACAAATGAGCAAATTATGGCAAAGGGATTTGCTTGTGTTGTAAATACATTATTTGATTACAATTCTATTATTAACCGTAACAAGCCAACTATTATTCTTGTAGGGTGTCCATCCAGTTCCGGTTGGCGAAATGGCATGAGTGCATATGCAAGATTATTGCAGTCTGCATTAAAATCCGTATTACCGGAAACTCAAAAACCTGTTTCTATTGCAATTCAGACAGAATCAACTGCTGCATTGGCAAGAGAAACAGACCCAAATTTAGAAAATCATGTAAGAAACTATGAAATTGTAGTTATTTTAGATTGTGGTTCAAGTACCTTTGACATTACAATTACTACACCGAGTGGGATTCCGGAAGGTGGAGAAGATAGTTATCAGTTTGGAGGTCGCCAAATTGATGAAAATATGTTGTTTGATGCAATTAAAGAATTATTAGAACAATATCCAAATCAAGAAGCGAATATTCGAATGCATGGAATGAAATTAGAACTTCGTATAAAAAAAGAGAAGTTTTATGGCGATGATGGAGATAATGCAAATGACCAAGTATATAAGATTGCCATTCGAAATGAAGATGGTACATTAATGAAAGATAAGCAAGGCAGAACGGTATGGTATCGTTATAGTGTGAATGAAGATAGTATGGACGGTATTGTTTCTAATCCGAATAAAGAAGAAGATATGATGGTTTCTGCTACACATATTAGTGATAGGGTTGGTGATACTGTAAAGAAAGAAGTAAAACGTTATAATTCGTGGATAGATGGGTGTGAAGGAACTTATCAATGTTTTTATGATAAAATGCAACATTTATTTACTACAACAGATAAAGACGGCAAAAAGATTCCGGACCGTGTCATTATGACAGGTGGCGTTTCTGTAATGAAAGAAGTACAAGAAGTAGCTGAAAAAGTGTTTGGTGTAAAACCTACCGTAGCAAAACGACCAAATTATTCCGTATCCGAAGGATTAGCATATGTTCTTGGAAATGAAATTTTAAAAATGAAGTATTTTGAGCAGTTAATGAAAGATATGGAGGAGAAACTTTTGCCTGATGTGAAATCACTTCGTGAAGAAATATTGCTTTCAGGAATTGAGGAAGACTGGACTTCTTTTTATAAAGCAACGGAAAGTTGGGCAAATAATCCTGAACCACGTTCTTTAAAAGACTGGTATGATGAATGGATTAATAAGTGGTTTATTTATGGATATGGTTGTGTGGCTCGTGCTGCAGAGAGTTGGTATCAAAAAAATAACTGTTGTAATAAGATAGAGAAGGCTTTAAGAGAAAATTTTGCTCAAATGTTTCCGGATTATCAAAATCAATTTGCTTATCAATTAACGCAACCAAACTTCAATTCTTTAAAAGATGTTATGGTAAAGATTCCAAGTAATTATAATTTTTTCTTTAATGATTCAGCAACGTATCGTAATATATCGTCTGAAAATGAACCATTAGATATTGGAACCCGACAAAGTTTATTTCGTTGTTTTAAGTCACGAGAAGAAAAGATTCGAAATGGTGGAACTTTTCAGTATACATATTCACATGGAGGTATTTTGGGATTATTTCAACAAACGGAAAAAGTCACAGGTGAGTATAAAGGCTTAAGAAATGCTTATGGTAGTGAAATTACAGAAGATGTTGTAAATGGAATTCGTAAGGAAATTATAGAATTACATAGAGCGCCTTTAAAAGAGTATGTGGAATCCATTACTCCTTATTTCAATATGACATCAAAAAAAAAACGAAATACACAGCAAATAGATAAACAGAAAGAAGAAAAATAAAAATATAGAAATAGTAAGAAGTTGTTGTATTAATGCAAACAGATACAAATAGTATATAAGATGTATCAAATGTATTTGATACAACAACTTTTTGGTATAAGGGGAGAAATGATAATGGCAATATTAGATTCCGTAAGAGAAATAGATAGAGTAATTTCGAATACAAATAAAAATTGTTGTATTTTTTATTTTCAATCACAAAATAGAAAGATAATAGAACGAGCTATTAATACATCAACAGCACTTCGCAATTTTTTAGGGATTTCTTCACAGTTTGGAAATACAGAAAATATTTTTGCTACATTGCGTAGAAATGGTAAATGTTTAAACGCTACAGAATGTTATCAACAGACCTATTCGCTTGGAAGATTTGATTTTAAAGAAAAACCTGTTTTTTTATATTTGTCTGATTTTCAAGTTTTTTCGAAGGAAGAAGATAGAGTGCGTTTTTTAAAGGCATTTATGGATAAACAAGAAGAATGGGAAGATAAAGGTAAAAAAATGTATTTATTACTTTCTTCAGAACAATGTTTGATACCAAGTGGTTTTTCAGATTATGTAGAATTGGTTCGTGAGAAAGCATTAAGTGAAAATGATTTATATATTATGCTTCACAATAGAGTAAGGCAAGAAGAAAAAAAACGAGAAAAAACATATTATACGGAAGAACAGATAAAAAATTATGCTAAGAAGTTAGTTGGACTTACAGAACAGCAAGTAGAGTCTGTGTTTACAAAATTAACAGATTGTTTTTGTACGGAAATGGAAAGAACAATCGTAGATTACATCAATCAGGAAAAGAGAAAAGAGGGCGAGAAAGATGGTACCATTGAATTTATAGAAGTAAGTCATGCTCCGAATATGGCAGGAATCGGAAAATATATGGAGTGGCTCGAAGATAGAGAAAGAAGTTTGGAAAATCCAAAAGAATTTAGCAAAAAAGGAATGCCTGCTCCAAAGGGTGTATTTCTTTGTGGTGTACCCGGAACAGGAAAGACAGAGTTGGCAAAAGAAACAGCTTGGCGTTTACATATGAATTTGATTCGTTTTGATATTGGAAAATTATCTTCTAAGGAATATGGTTCTTCAGAAGCGAAAATGGAGCATTTTTTAAATCGTGTGTGTGCTAATGCTCCATGTGTCATGTTGATAGACGAAATAGACAAAACATTTAATGCTAAAAATATGCATGAAGTAAAGTTACAACAATTAAATAAATTGTTAGGTTGGATGCAAAGTCGAAAAGAAAATGTTCTTACTATGATTACAGCAAATAATATTGAAAATCTTCCACCGGAGCTTGTGCGAGATGGTCGTATTGGAGGTCGTTTCTTTGCTTTTATGCCAACAGCTTCTGATTTGAAAGCAATTTTGTGGAAAAAGTTATTGCCACTTGCTGAAAACGGGATATTTGGGGGACATTTTTGTATGGACATTCAGAAAAAATGTAATGGACAAGATATATCTTCTCCAATAGATGATGTTTTTAACCGTATTGTAAAAATGGATGATGGAAGATTTACAACAAGAACGCCTTTTTTAACAGGAGCAAACTTGGAAACTTTAATAGAAATGGCAAATCGTGCATTGGATAAAGCAGGAAAATTAGAAGGATGTTTGGCAAAAGATTATGCAGACCAATTAGTAAAATGTGGAAGAAGTAAAGATTTTGTACCACAAGGACAATCTAATTTGAATGATTTGGTAGATAGGTGGTTAAACATATACGAAAATCAATATCAGGAAGTGTCTGCAAATCCTGTATTACCATTTAGTTGTTTTATTGATAGAAAATTTAGAGATTTACCTGCTACAACAAATGCGTATGATGAATATTTGCAAAAGACATTAAAAGAAAAAATCGAAAAGAAAATGAAAGATATAGAAATAAAGGAAAAAGCATATGAAAAGCTTGTAAATCAAGAAGAAAAATAAAAGCAGAGGTAGCTGTTAATAATTTTGAGTTCGATAATCATTAATTAAATGTGTAGAGTGTGAAGTGGGGATATATAGATAATTATTTTTGAATATAGCAAATGAAAGGATGTTATTTATGAATGAGCAACAAAGAATAATGATAGAAGAATATATGTCAGAAGTCGAACAGTTGATAGAAAATATAGAAAGTGCATTACCGGAAGGTACGATTACAACAGAACAGATGGCTGAAATTTTACAAAAATATTCCTATGAAGAATCAAAAGAAGAAGCATTAGAATTATGTGAACTTCTTTTAAAAGGAGTTCAAGAGGGATATGCATATATGGATACAGCCCTAGAACAAGCAGTTGAAGAATTAAATGAAGAAGTTCCTGCGATATTAGAACAAGAGTTAGAAGGTCTTTCAGAAGAAGAACAACATCAAAAACTACTTGTTATTTATCAGATGTTATGTCAACAGTATGGAAAGGAAATAGATGAAAATCTTGCGATTTATCTTGCAAATTTGTCAAATGAACGATTAAAACAAGATATTGCTGTTTTATGGGAACAACAAGGCGAATGTACATTTGATGAAGTATTATCTTTAGGTAAAGAGAGAAAGCAATCTTATCAACTATCAGAGAAAGTGCAATCTTATACAAGTGAAGAACAAGCATTTGTAATGTCAACAGCTATTTTTGAAGTATTGGAAGAAAAGAAATCTAATATTTTAGAACCAAAAGAAGTTGGAAAACAAGTAGGAATGGCACAGAGATTTTTAGAAAAATTGAAAGAAATAGCAAATACAAATATTTTGGCGAAAGGATTAG
>JAFWXB010000021.1 GCA_017523185.1 Lachnospiraceae bacterium
CGATAATATATATGTCTTATCATCTGTCAACTCTATTTTAGCATAAGCGTCTTGCATTTCTTGTAAAAGTGTATTGTCAAATGGTCTTCCTGATAATTCCAAGCCATTTTTACGGTCGATTTTATTTCTCTCTGCGTGTGTTTCTACAAAGGTATCATTTACATAAGTAGTACCTAAATTTCCTGAAAATCCCACAACTATCTGTAATCCCAATAAAATCATAAATGCTATCCATGTACTCTTTCGTTTTATAATCTTTTTTATTTCAAAAGATAAAATTAATAACCATTCTTTCATATTGCTCCTTTTAGAACTTATCATTTCATTTTTATATGTATAATTTTTATAAATATGAAACCTTTCTATTTTTTCTATATAAATTTCATTTTGCAAATTGACTTCTATTACGTTTAATCGTTATTTTAATATGTATTTTACTTATAATAAGCCAAAATAAATTATTTTAGTAAACAATTTTATTTCTTTTATTCTTTTTCTTACTTATTTTTCTGTATTCATTGTAAGTTTTAAATAAAAATCTTCCAAATTTTCCGTAATCTCTTCTCGTTTTCCACGATATACAAATTGTCCCTCATTCATTATTAATATTTCTTTTGCAATATGCTCCACATCTGATACAATATGTGTAGATAAAATAACAATACTATCTTTTCCAAGTTCTGCAATTAAATTTCGAAAACGCACACGTTCTTTTGGGTCAAGTCCTGCTGTTGGTTCATCTAAGACTAATATTTGAGGCTCATTTAACATTGCTTGTGCAATCCCAATTCGCTGTTTCATACCTCCGGAATACATTTTCATTTTCTTTTTTGCCATATCCTGCATGGCAACCAGTTCTAATAATTCTTCTGTTTTTTCTTTTGCAACTTTTTTGCTAATGCCTTTTAATGCTGCCATATACATCAGAAAATCTTTTCCTGAAAACTCCGGATAATAGCCAAAATCCTGTGGCAAATATCCTAAAACTGCACGATATTCTTCTGTTGAAACATCATGTTCATTAAAACAAATACTTCCACTTGTCGGCTCAATAATGCCACAAACCATACGCATTAATGTTGTTTTTCCTGCACCATTTGCTCCTAAAAGTCCATAGACACCCTCTTGGAACTGTGCTGAAAAACGGTCAACTGCAATTTTATTTTTATATTGTTTTGTTAATTGGTCAATTTTCAACTCCATACAAATTCTCCTGTTCTTTGAATTGTGCGATATACTTCTCGAATGGTAATTCCCAAAAGCAATATACAAAGTATTGTCCATATAGGTACAAAGCGTTGTTCATATAAAAACGAATAAATACGATTGATATAAGTTGTCACTCCGATAATGAAAATAGATACCACAATTTCCGTATAATTTCCTATTCTGTTTTTCGTATGTCTGCTAATTGCAAGTGACATAGAAGCAGAAAGCAAATACGGTACCATTAAAAACATCGTATTTGCCCACATTCCATTTCCCAGTTGTATTGCAAGTAATAGTAAAAATCCTATATTTACAAAACCAATCATTAACATTCGCATAAGTATAATACTTTTTAAAGAAAAACGTGCAGTTGCTTCCAGTTCTCCCATTCCATACCGAAAGGAACGCATGGTATCTGTAATGGATATTGCTACAAGAATTGGAACACCTGCTGCGATTGCTCCGATTTTTATAGCTTCTATATATTTACAACAAAATAATGCTACTGCAAAAAATGCAATAGAAGTTATCCATACAGATTTTGAGATATAACGGCATTGTAACAATACTATTTCTCCATAATGTTGTTTTTGTAATCCGATTTGTTGTATAAATTGGCGTTTTCGCTTTGGCTTAGGTACTTGAACTTGATAATACTTTTTTAACTCTTGTTTCCACCTTCGTTTCATCTGACATACTCCTTTCCAATTTTTTTGTTATTTTTTTTAATTCCCGATAGAGAGCAAAACGTGATATTTCATACATTTCACATAATTCTCTAATCGGAACTTCATTTACATAACGAAGCAATACTAATTCCTGTTCTTCCTGCGATAATGTCTGCATTGCTTCTTGTAAAGCAATCTGATTAATCAATTGGTCTTCAAATATATTCGTACCTATATCTGTACTGATATGTTGATTTGTTATAATTCTCTCATCTTTTTCTCCCATTTGTTTAAAAATAGCTTCCTTTTCTTGTCTTCGAAACTCGTCCATACATAAATTTCTTGCCATTGTATACAACAAAGCAATTGGTTTTCCCATATCGCGATATGTTTTATATTCCAAAAAACGTAAAAATGTTTCTTGTGTAATATCTTCTGCTATATCTGCATTATGTAGCTTAAAATAGCAAAACCGATAAATTTTATCATATTGTTCTTCAATATCTATCCACACAAAATTACTCCTTTATACCTTTTCATTATGAAAAAGTTACCTACCTAATTTGTTCTTGTTGTCACTTTCCTCTTACCTTTATTTTTATTATAAAAAAATTATCCACAACTTAGTCCCTAACACTTAAAATAAGCAACTTTCTTGATTCCGTTAAAATCAAAAAGTTATAAACGGGTGTAACTATATAAAATCTACAATTATTTTTTCTTATAACACCAACATATTTTTCCTAAAACTACTATTATAATACTGATTAGCAAATATCCAACCGGTACTATTTTCCATGTTGGAGCTACTTGTCCAAATAAAGAAATTGGCTCTATTCCAAACATACCCGTTACCGACAAAAACTGCATTGGAGTAAAACTCCATAAATCAGCAATAATACCATATTTCTGTGGTATCGTAAATAACATGGTAACAATAGTAAATGCCATAAAAATACCAACTGCATACGTGCTATTTTTACATATTTGAGAAAGAAATAACACGATTGTCCCTATCATAATTCCAGATATGATTACAATTCCATATGCAATCAATGTTGCTTCTCCTACTGAAAATGAATATGGATAATCTGCCCAAATCAACTGAAAAACTGCGTCAAATCCTTCTGTTCCATAGACCAAAAATGCTGTTCCAAATGTTACAAATGTAATCATAAAGCAAACCACAAATGCCACACTTATTCCTGCTGTTACTTTTGCCCAATAAATTATATGTTTTCCATGTTTACTGCATAAAATCAGTTGGTCTGTTTTTTGTAAATATTCCTCTGAAAAACAAGAACAAAGTGTCAATGCTATGGTTATAGATATAAATAATGCGATTGTATACATCGCATTCACTAATGCTTGATATGCTTCTTTATAGTGAAAAATAATAGGAAAAGAAAGTTTTTCTATTTGTTCTTTCCAATATGTTTTTTCATTTTCTGTCAAACAATATGTCTCATCTTCTAAACGTGCTTCTAATCTTTTATGGTAACTTTCATAAAATACTTGTTCATTTACCTTCCACTCAGAAACTTCCAAAGCAGAAATTGCAATTGCATCACGCACAAATAAAAATACTGCACTATATGGGCGAGCATAGATTTGATATTCCTCCGTCGTAGAATATTTCTGAATATCTTTTGGAATTTTTGCATAAGCTGTCTGCATTTCTTCTAGCAAATCTTGATTGATACTTCTTCCATGTAACTGCATTTGATACGCTTTATCTTTTTGAAAACTTTCATATGCTGAAATCGTCATCCCATTATCTGTATCTGTTCCTATTAAAATCACACTCATAATTGTAACGATAATCAATAAGATACAAACACCAAGTGAAATCCACATACTTTTATGCAGCATAATCTTTTTTATTTCAAATAAATATAATGTTTTAAATTGGTTCATATGTTATCCTTTCTATTTTTTTATTTTATCTTTCTACTGTGGGTAAAATTGTGCAATATATTACATTTTATCCTTTATAGATAAATGATAAAATGTAAAAAATATAGAGATATATATTTATAAAACAATCGTTTCTATAATATATAACGGAAAAAAGATATCATTGTGCGAAAAAAATAAAATACTTTTTTAGTATTGATTTTTATTGAAATTATGGATACACTTTTTTTAAGTGAATCAAGAAAAATAAATAACATTCTTCTTTAAGAATACCCAACATTCCATCTGTTGTATGTTTTATATTACGAATACAAAACAGCGAATATCTTAATTTAAGAAAACTTTATATAACAAAAATATCTAGTTCTGCAAATTATTAAGAAACTAGAGTTGATAGATATGAGAAAAAACTATTTAACAAAAAGAAAGGAGACAGCAATATCTTCTGCTACTTAAACTTAGCAGATTTTCTTGCCTATATGATTATGCACAATATCAAATTAGTTGCTCTGGATTTAGATGGTACATTATTTAATAATGAGGGAAAAATTACAGAAAAAACAAAACAAGAAATTAAACGAATTACAAAAAAAGGGGTTCATGTTGTGATTTCTACAGGTCGACCATATAATGGCGTACCTTTTGCACAAATCAAAGATACTGGAATTGACTATGCGATTGTTACAAATGGCTCTGCCATTTATCGCATTTCTACAAATGAATGTCTTTATGAAAATTGTATGGATTTTTCTATTACAGAACCAATTCTTCGATTTTTATTAAGCAAAGAAATTCATATTGATACTTATATCAATGGAGAAGGTTTTACACCAACACGTTGCAGACATGATTTACCACGTTTAAATGTACTCCCTTCTTTAAAAGAATATATTTTGGCTACTCGAACTCCAAAAGATGACTTACTTGGTTATGTACGCGACTGTGGAAAAAAGGTTCAAAAAATGACTTTAAATTTCTATCCACAGCCTGACGGAACTCCATCTTATCGCGAAGAAGTTCGCCAATTTCTTATCGCCAACCCAAAAATTGAGTGTGTTTGTGGTGGTTATAACAATTTAGAATTTACAAAAGCTGGTGTTACAAAAGGAAAAGCACTAAAACATCTTGCCGAACTTCTCTCTGTTTCTATCGAACAAACCATGGCAATTGGTGACACCGAAAATGATATTTCTATTTTAAATACGGCAAATATTGGAGTTGCAATGGGAAATGCGACACCGGAAGTAAAAGCTTTATCCGATTATGTGACAACTTCCAATGAAGAAGATGGCGTTGCAAATGCAATTTTGCATTTTGTGAAATAATATACAAACTACCTATTTTTTCCAAAACGAATGGAATTACATCTACAATATTGAAAAAATCAAATAAAATATATTTTTTCTAATTATTTAATAAAAATTTGTTTATATGCGTTTCTATACATCTTCTACTCGCCTTAATACTTCTACCGAATGTTTTAATACGCTTATGGTTTTATCTATATCTTTCTTTGTGGTTTCTCGTCCCATAGAAAAACGAATTGTTCCATAAGCGTATTCTTTTGGTACATCAATTGCTTGAATTACATGAGAAATACTCGTAATTCCGGTATTACAAGCCGAACCTGCGGAAGCAAAAATACCTTCTTCTTCCAATAATACAAGCAACGCTGTAGCATTCACATTTTTTATGGAAAAACTAATATTTCCCGGAAGACGTTTTGACGGATGTCCATTGTAAAACACTTGTGGAATTTCTTTTAATACTCGTTTTACAAAATAATTTCGCAAGGTTGAAAGCTCTCTGCGTTTTCTTGACATTTCTTTTGAGGAAATTGACAATGCTTTTGCCATGCCCACAATTCCTGCTACATTTTCCGTACCTGCTCGTTTTCCTTTTTCTTGTGCTCCCCCATGAATAAACGACGGAATCGACAATCCTTCTCGTACATATAAAAATCCCACACCTTTTGGTCCATGAAATTTATGTGCACTTGCACTTAACATATCAATTGGCAATTTTCTTACAGAAATTGGAATTTGTCCTACTGCCTGTACTGCATCTGTATGAAAAAAAATATGATTTTTTCTTGCAATACGACCAATTTCTTCTATTGGTTCTAATGTACCAATTTCATTATTTGCATACATTACAGATATTAATGTTACATTATCTTTTATTTGAAAACTATCTTTTCCTTTTTGTATAACTGATTTCATTTGTTCTAAATCCACAATTCCATTTTCATCTACATCTAAATAGGTAACTTTATAATCTAAACTTTCCAAATATTCACAAGAATGTAAAACTGCATGATGTTCAATTTTTGATGTTAAAATGTGCTTTCCAATATGTTTTCTATCACCTGCAATACTTTTTATTGCCCAATTATCAGATTCACTTCCTCCTGATGTAAAAAAAATCTCTGATGGTTTTGCATCAATTGTTAATGCAATCTCTTTTCTCGCCTGCTCTATTGCATTTTTTGCCTCAGCACCCAGTTCATAAGTAGTTGATGCGTTTCCGTATTTTTTTATGAAATAGTGTTCCATAGCATACGATACTTCCGGCAACAGTTCTGTTGTTGCAGCATTATCAAGATAAATTTTATTACTCATATATTACCCCTTTCTATCATATACTTTTTCTAAAGCCCGTTATGGAGGTACTCCCCATTCTTACACAAATCAAAAAACACCCATTAATACTTGGCACATTTTTATTGACCGGTGCTGGCATCATAAGCAGAATATTGGGCTTCTTTTATAAAATATTCCTATCACGTACGATTGGTGCAAGTGCTTTAGGACTTTATCAGCTGATTTTTCCTATTTTTACACTTTGTTTAGCACTTTCGACAAGTGGAATCCAAACTGCTATTTCACGTTTTGTTGCAATTGAAATGTCAGGTTGTAACAAAACAACAACTTGCAACGCTACCTCTACGCCTTTTCTTACTACCATAGAACGTGAAAAAAATGCCAGAAAATATCTGTTTGGTGGATTGTCTATCTCCATATCCATTTCTGCAATCTTAACAATCCTTGTGAATTTGTTTGCACCATGGATTGCTACAACCATTTTAAAAGAACCACGTACTGAAGAACTCCTATACACTATGGCATTTGCACTTATTCCTGCAAGTATTCATTCCTGCTTTAATGGTTATTATTATGGAAAAAAAGATTCTGTTGTTCCATCCGTTTGTCAAATTTTAGAACAAATCGCAAGAGTTGGAGCAACATTACTTCTCTATCAGATTTTACTCGAACAAACACTACCACTTCTTGCAATTCACGCTGTATGGGGACTTGTTATCAGCGAATTTACAGGACTTTTCGTATGTATCACAGCATTTACAGGTTGGAAAAAAACACCTGTTACGGATAATGATACGCGTAGTTATCATAATACAAATATAGATACAAAGCATAATCATCCTACTACAAATAGAAATGATACGTCTAATAATAGTAATAATAATCTAAATATCGATAACTATCCTACTTCCAATAATGCTCATACAAATATATCTCATAACCACAATACTACAATATATCAAAAAAGCGAAAACAAGAACACATATTCTACAAATAGTAAAAATGCTACACAAGACCTTCCAATTCTCCCATTATTCTCTATGGC
>JAFWXB010000163.1 GCA_017523185.1 Lachnospiraceae bacterium
ACGTACATAGAAGAAAGACTTTTTAATGTCAGTTTCCCAAAATCATCATATAACACAAACATTTCTTTTGTATTTGTAAGTGTTAAATCAAGAGCATTTTCAAACATCTCAAAAAGTGATGTATTTTCTTCGATTCTCGACGGTATAACATATTTGGTATTCTCAATCGTTCCTGTTTGTAATTGATAATCATTCGCAGTTGCTTTTATAAATTGAGAAGCTGTTTTATTTTCATATACTCGTGTATCTTTGTTCTTCAGATAACGTAATTGGTCATATGCAGTAATTGTTATAATGCTATCTTTCGTACGTTGTTGCTTAAAGATAAACCCAAAGAATATTTTTTCTTCATTCTCACAAAAACGAACAGGACAGCCTTCTGTAATCTTCAAAAGACTATCCTGTAATACTTTAAATGTTAATTTTCCGGGTGTTCCCCTGCGTTCCGTAGACCATTCCACACTATCTTCTACTACTGGTTGAAATACTTTTGTTCCGGCTTCATTTCCGATTAAAAGTTCTATGCTCATAGATTTCTCCTTTATTACACGCAAAAATATTTATAACTTTTGTACTGAAAATATATTTTCTGCTTACACTAAAAGAAACTTTTAACTTGCAGGAATTGTCAATACTTGTCCCGGATAAATTAAATTTGGATTACTACCAATTACCTTTTTATTAGCATCATAAATAATTGTATATTTTGCACCATTTCCATAAAACTTTTTGGCAATATTCCATAAACAATCTCCTTTTTGAACTGTATATTTTTTTGCAGTAGTCGGAGTTGGAGCATTTACCGTTTCTCTCTTTTTTTCTACTGTTACTTTTGGCTTTGCCTCTGATTTCTTAATCGTAACTGTTTTTGTTCCATAATCTCGATATTGCTTCAATTTGACTTGAACTTTTAAATCAAAACCCTCTTTTGCATCTTCTGTAATTTTATATTCTTCTAACGATACCTTAATATTCGTATTGAAAAGTTTTTTATTGCTTGGCAACTTTCTACATACAATAAATTGAAATGGTTTCTTATTGGTTTTCAGTTTTTCCAAATAGTTCAAATAATAAGATGCACTTTTAAATCCGGAAGTATATACTGCATAAGGTTGTTTGATTTGTGGTATTTCAAATGTAAATTCAATATCCGTAAGTTCTGCTTGTTTTAACAGATTTATTTGTCCTTGGTCTATCAATGTCATTGTTTTATTTGCATTATTGATTTTCATTTCCAATTTAGAGGGTGTAACCGGCAATAAACATTTATCTAAATAAAAATCATACATCTACGGATGCACCCCCTCTGTAATACTATCTGCTGTTTCGTTAATAGAATCTGTTAATACAGATACAAAACCATCAATATCCATTTCGTTTTTTATGGTATTTTGCATTCCGGACATATCGATACTAATTTCTGCTACAGTATATCTATTTACGGTTTCTTGTTCTGCTAAATCACGCAAATATTTCAAGGCTTCCTCACTAATATCCATAGCATCTGAAATATCACTTGCACTATCAGCAATACTTCCAATATCATCAGACATACCGGCTAAATTGTCAGTCATATTAGCATTATTTAGAATATCATCAAACATAGAAGTATAATCTTCTTTCTCCGGTATCTCTATTCCAAACATATCTGTCAAACTGAAATTATCAATAGCTGAAGAAATACCATCACCGAGTGCGACACCTGCATCCCATGCTTCTCCATATTCCAAACGCTCTACATGCCAATCTTCACTACGAACAGTTGCCATAATTTCTTCACTTTCTCCAAATGTTGCATCTACCCAACCACTAAGTGAATCTCTCCAGCCTTGTACTGCACCTGCTAAATTTGAACCAAAAATCGTATCAATTGCACTTGCCAAACTTTGCAAAATATTGAGAACATTATCAGCCAAATCAGAAAATAAATGAGCTATCGCATTTACAGGATTGTTAAATACATTTCCAAAAAAGTTTGCAAATGTAGCAATAAAATTCCATAACACAACAAAAATATCAATCGTTGCATTAATAAAAGAAATAAATAAATTGCCAATAAATGCTACTGCTACAGATAACATACCTACGATAATCCCAATTCCTGAACTTGCAATACCGGTTGTTTGTGCTATCCAATTACACAGCATAATAATAATAGAAATCAATGAAATAATTAAAATAATTATCCATGGAATCGGACTTGCATACATAGCACCATTTAATCCTAATTGTGCTTGTGCAGTTGCCCATGTAGCACTTGTTGTCAAAACTAATGCTGCTGCATAAATCCCTTGCATAACTGCTAATATACCTTTAATTGCTAAACTTCCTAATTCAATCCCTTTTGTAATTGCAAGATATGTACCATAAAGTGCTAATGCACTAATTACTCCATAAATAATCGGACTAATGACAGACCAATTATTTGCCATAAAAGTACCAACTGTTCCAATCATATCAAAAATTCCGGATACGACACTTGCCAACACATACATAGCCTCTGTTGCACCACTTACGAAAGATTGCATTATATCACTATTGGCAAAATCATTAATTCTTTGTAAGATTGGTCCAAATGCATCTAACGCTGTATTTTGCATAGATTGCCAAATTTGTCCCCATGTCATAGGCATACTTTCAAATTGTGCATTAATATCATCACTTGCACTAAAAATTGCAGTTTTTACAAGTTCTGCAGTTAATTGCCCTTCGGAAGCAAGGTCACGTATATATCCCATTGCATTTGTGGACATTTCTTCATAGCTTACGTCCATCACATTTGCCATATGTTGTGCGACTTGTTCATTTTGCTCAATATATCCTGCAATATTTTGAATCAAATTTGGGGCTTGTTCAAAAACACTATTTAATTCATCACCACGTAATACACCGGAACCTAGTGCCTGTGAAAGCTGAAGCATTGCTGCAGAGGCTTCTGTTGTAGATGTACCTGCAATACTCATCTGCTTTTGGAGTAAATTTGCAAATGCTACCACTTCTGCAGAACTACTAAATGCATCACCTGCATTATTTCCAAATCTTGCAACGATATCTGCTGTATCAGCAAATGAACCTCTTGCATCTTGTGCTGAAGCATAGACCATATCCATAAGTTCTTGTGTTGTTTGTACACCATCATTCATCATTTGGATTCTTGATGTTGTTTGAACCAAATTATCGGAAGCCTGAAAGATATCTCCAACTGTCTGAATCCCTACATAGGCACCTACCATATTTTTAATTTGATTCATCAAGTTATCTGCTCCAGAAACTCCTTCTTGAATTTCCAGATTAAAACGTCCTTGTTCACATACATTATCTCGAATATATCGTTCTGTATTTGCAACTGTCTGTGACAACTGTAAATACGCACTATTTGCTCCGAAAACTCCTTCTTGAATTTCCTGATTAAAACGTCCTTGTTCGCCTACATTATCTCGAATATATCGTTCTGTATTCGCGACTGTCTGTGACAATTGCAAATACGCACTATTTGCTCCGGAAATATCCATATTTTGCATAGCTTCACTTAATGCATTTTGTTGTGAAACTGCCTGTAATAATTGAGAACGCAAGCCTTCTAATTCTGCATTTGCAATATTTGTACCAATATTTAACGGATTATTTTCTATTTGTTCAATACTTGTGCGTATACTGTTTATTCGAGTTGCCAAACGACTGAAATCTTGAAATGCTTCTGGTGGAAGTATATTTGTTTGGTATGCTTGCTGTGCAATTTCAATCTGTGTTGTACTTAATTGTTCAAGCATCTGATTTGTGCTTGCTACTTCTTGTTGAAATCGCTCTATTCCTGTATTGGTGAATACTGGCAGTGTATCGGTTTGCCATTGGATTGGTGGTGGCTGTTCTATTTCAAAATCCATATGAGATAACGCATCATTTAGTTGTAACTGTTCTTGCAATGCTTGTTCCAAACGATTCGTCAAAGAAACAATTTGTAATTCCACAGATTCTGTTGGCAAATTAAACGGATTCTCTGTTATCATACGCAAGTCTTGATTCATTTGTGCAATTTCTTCATTAACTGTTTGAATCTTTGCTCTTGTTTCTCTTGGTAAAACTTCTGCATTTTGACTTAATCTTTGAATTTCTTGTTGCCTATCGGTAAGCTGTTGCATGAGAGTTGTTAGTTGCTCTATTTGGTTATTGTACAAATTTACACTATCCGTATTTATTTCAGGTACTTGTACTTGTGGAACATCAAGCTGTGGCACTTCTCCCATTACTGGTGTTATTGGCACTTCCACTTCGTCCTGTGCCAATATTTGTGGTATTTCCCCTAAGATTGGTGTAATTGGCACTTCCACTTCGTCTTGTGCTAATATCTGTGGCACTTCTCCCATTATCGGAGTGATTGGTACTTCGATTTCTTCCTGAACTGCTATCTGTGGCGTTTCTCCTAATATTGGGGTTACCGGTACGTACACTTCTTCCTGAACTGCTATCTGTGGTACTTCTCCTAATATTGGTGTTACCGGTACGTACACTTCTTCTTGAACCAATATCTGTGGCACTTCTCCTAATACTGGCGTGATTGGCACTTCTATTTCTTCTTGAACCAATATCTGTGGTACTTCCCCAAGTATTGGTGTTATCGGTACTTCGATTTCTTCCTGAACTGCTATCTGTGGCGTTTCTCCTAATATTGGTGTTACCGGTACGTACACTTCTTCCTGAACTGCTATCTGTGGTACTTCTCCTAATACTGGCGTGATTGGCACTTCTATTTCTTCTTGAACCAATATCTGTGGCACTTCTCCTAATATTGGCGTGATTGGCACTTCTATTTCTTCTTGAACCAATATCTGTGGCACTTCTCCTAATACTGGCGTGATGGGTACTTCTACTTCTTCTTGTACCAATATTTGTTGCACCTCTCCTAATACTGGCGTGATTTGTACTTGTATTTCTTCTGGTATTGGGATTTGTGGTACTTCTCCTAATATTGGTGTGATTGACACTTCTATTTCTTCTGGTACTGGAATTTGTGGCACGTCTCCCAATATTGGTGTAATTTGTACTTGAATTTCTTCCGGTACTGATATTTGTGCTTGTTCCGTCACAACAGGTTGCACATTCATTTGGACTGTTTCTGTATTAGCTGAAGTATCTACTGGTTGTACATTCGTAGCAACAGTTGTTGAAACTCTATCTTGCAAATTTGCCATACTTGCTTGCAATTCATGTACTGCTGAAATAGCTGAATTGATATCTGTTCTCATATCAACAAATGATGAATTATCTATATCTGTATTCATAGTATTCTGCATCGTTTGCATAGAACCGGTTGCTACATTAACAGAACTTGTAATTGCATTTAATATATTAGTAAAATTATCTCTTAACGTAATACTTGCTTGAAGTCCATCCACATCTATCACCTACTTCTTTTTTGCTTTTCGTTCTGCTTCTTCTTTTTCTTTTTTATCTTTTTCAATTTTTATTTGTATCGAAGCAATCACAAAGAGTTTTTCTCTTTCGTCCATTTCCAAAAAAACAGAAGGCAAAATATGAAGTTTATGGAGGGCGTAGTAAGCAAAATTTGCTTCCGGGTCCCCTCCTTCAATTAGTTTTTTGCTTCTTCTAATTTTTCATCAAATGACTTTCCAAAGCCTTGGAATTTCTGAATCCATAAGGTTAATTCCTGATATTCACCTGCACCATCTACCAATTCATACAATAAATCTTCCGGAGTATTTACACCATAACTATCCTGAAGTTCTGCATCATATAAATCCGGGAATACCGTAGATTCTACAATCAATTTTGCTACATAAGCTGCTGTATCTGTTTTTGGTCGGAATAAATTTGGTTTTCCGGTTACTTGTACTTCTTTTGTACAGTCATCTTTAATTCTTTCATTTTCTTTAGATGTGATATGTCTAAATTCCCATTCCATAGGTTTTCCGGTTTCATCTGTAATTCTTTCTGTTGGTGCATATTTTTCATTCTTAAGTGCTACCTTGTTTTGTTTCATAAAACGTGCAAATTGGGACATAATTTCTCTCTCCTTTAAATTCATCATCTTTTATAAAAAATCCCTTATATGGCTTTTTTATTAAGCTACATAAGGGATTTTACTGCTATTTTCTTATAAATTTCTGCTATTCTTTAAAATCCTGTAAGATTTTTAAACTGTTTTGGCATTGCAAAATCTTCAAATGTTCCTTCAATATCTTCATCTAAATATTTCCCTTCAGCATCAAATTTTGCTAAGATACCACCATCTGTATTACAATTATACAAAATAATTGTTTGACTTCTTGCCTTGGAATCCGGGTCATCATTTATAATCTGTATTTCAAAATAAGTATCAATACCGGTTTTTTTATAATCAAGCAATAATTTACGCATTACGGATTGATTATAATGTGCTGTTCCCTTAAACGTACCTTTCATACCACAAGTTTTATAGGCTTCCATAATTGCTCCAAGTCTTGGAATAGATTCTTTTGTTTTTTCTACTTTTGCTTCAAAGTTTAACATTTGCATAAAATTATATCTGCGTTTGTTAATTGTAATAAAACATTGAGCTTCTTTTCCAGCAATGGTATCATGCCCATTCATTACTACTTTGTTTGCCATTTTGTTCCTCCTTATTTAATAACATTTGTCATATACAGTTTTCCCATAGCAACAACTACTTCAATAACGCCAGTTACTACAACTGACTTTTTATTCTCTCCTTGTTCCACCGTTAAATTTTCTTCGTCAAAATTTTCGATTGCTCCAAGTGTTTGTAATGCTTCACGAATCTGTTTTAAATCCGACCAAAGAGCTGTTCTGCCTGCATCATCATTTGGTACTGCTCCAAGATATTTTTCATTGAATAAAACTGCATCATCATTTCCTAACTGGTCAATTACTCGAATCACTTGATTTTCCTTAAAAATATCTCCTTGTTCCTCTGATGTTGTTACCATACTGTTAATATCTTCTAACACACGAATATCTGCATTTACTCTATGCAGTACAAATTCACCTGCTTTGATAGCTTCTATTAACTGATTTTGTGTATAATTGGTATCAACAGTAAATTCGCCATCATATTTCTTATTTTGGCAAGATTTATTGACTTCACAACCTGCTTCTGCACCTGCTACCCAATAAACAAGAGAAGACTCTGAATATCCAATATCCATTGTTTTATTTTTTACATTGATTACTCCCATATAATCGGCTGAACTGTTATGTACTACCAACTGGAACTTAATACCAAATTCTTCACGCAATCTTTTTACAAATGCTACATATAACTTTTTGATAGTTTCTTCTGTGGTATCTACAGCCATAATATTATACGTATAGGATTCGATTTTATCTAAATAAGATTGATATGAAGCACCATCTACGGTACTATTTGTACCACCTGTTAATGGTGTAGATGCTGTTAATTCTAAAATAGCATCTCCTAAAAAGGTTACATATTCATTGTCTGTAAGTTCTGCTGATGAAGAAACAGTTTGTATATCTACTAATGTAGTATCTAAATAGGTACTTACATCAAATTTTGTTTCCTCATCTACATTTGCCTGAATCACAATCTTTAAATCATTACCACGAGTACCACTATATTTTGCAGTCGCATAAATACTTGTGGCTTTTTCTCCACCACTATTTAAACGATATGCATAGAGGGTTCTAGCTCCCATGAACAAATCTCTAAGCCCTTTCATCTTTTCATGGTTATATGCATATCCAAACAATTTCTGACTATTC